>CACZSE010000239.1 GCA_902783735.1 uncultured Lachnospiraceae bacterium | reverse complement strand
CCATTTTGATTATTGGTTGAGTTCGCAGGATCGATCTGCAGATAATCTACATATGCATCCCACTGTCCGTCATCGGCCGTAACTATAAGTTCTACCTTCTGATCTCCTGTTCCGTGGCTGACATTTTTAATGGTATATTCAGCCGGATTTGCATCTCCAAAGTAGAAGGTTCCTTTATCCTGTCCGCCGATCCTTAGATCAACTCTGGCCATATTATCGTTATTTGAACAGCCGCGTAACGTAAAATCATGACTTCCGCTTGCAAAGTACTGTGTATATGAAACAGAATCATTGTTTCCGTAAAGCGCTACACCGTCGAAGGGCGAATTGATATTACCCGTATACTGACCACCCTTTGTCATGTTCTCGCTTTCGGTTCTTGTAACATTTGAAGACTGGCTATTATTGTTACCGTTGTTATTGTTACCGTTATTTGATGAATTACCGTTATTTGCATTTGTGTTTGAGATGCCGCCTATCGCAAGCCAGTCCACATATGCATCCCACTGTCCGTCATCGGCTGTTATGATAAGTTCTACTTTCTGATCACCGGTCTTATGTGTTACATCTTTGATGGTATATTCTGCAGGATTGGCATCTCCAAAGTAGAAGGTTCCTTTATCCTCTCCTCCTATCTTCAGATCAACCCTTGCCATGTTATCGTTGTTTGAGCAACCCCGTAATGTAAAATCATGCTTAGAGCTCTCGAAGTACTGTGTGAATGAAAGGGTATCATTGTTTCCATACAGAGCAACACCGTCAAAAGGAGAATTGATATTGCCTGTATACTGACCACCCTTAGTCATAGCTTCACATTCATTTTTAGCACTGTTTGAAGCCTGATCGCTATTTCCGGTATTATTTCCGGCATTGTTGTTGCCTGAACCGTTATTGTTATTTCTCTCTTTGCTTATCCCACTTATTCCGATCCAATCAATATATGCATCCCATTGTCCGTCATCGGCTGTAACTATAAGCTCAACTTTCTGATCGCCTGTCTTATGGCTGACATTTTTAATGGTATATTCTGCAGGATTTGCATCCCCGAAGTAGAAGGTTCCCTTGTCTTCTCCTCCTATTCTGAGGTCTACTCTTGCCATGTTATCGTTATTTGAACAACCGCGTAATGTAAAATCATGAGTAGAGTTGCTAAAATACTGTGTAAAGCTTACACTGTCATCATTTCCGTATAATGCCACTCCTGCAAAAGGAGAAGAAATATCGCCTGTGTACTGCCCTGACTTATTTAAGTTCTCACTCTGGATCTTATCATTATCGTCTACTGTAACAAGATTGTTTCCGGCATTGCCGTTATTGTTTGATGATGATGAAACAGGACCTCCTATTGTCATATCATTCTTATAAACGTTTGCATAACCGCTGCTCTGGTACCCCTCAACATTCAGAGCCGCTTCATACAGCTTGCCGCATCTCATCCCCATATTTTCCCATGCTCTGAAATGCTCAGAAACACTGATAGTACCGCTGGTCCTCTTAGAAGTACGAACACTGAAGTACTGCTGGAAAGTGGTATTTCCCTGGATGGAAGGCTGATTTACACGAGTTGTCTCGTATACATCGTATGTACCTCCGTCCACCTGAATCTGTCCTTTAGGCTGTGTCCCCGGCGGACGCCAAGACCCCCAGCTGTCTACGATATAGTACTCTACAAGCGGATCTGTAGTCCAACCGTATACGCATAGATATGAATTTCCGTTCGGCTGATAATCGCATCCGTAATCAAAACTGATGTTACCGATCTGCTGATATGTCTGTGTGTTGTCAAACTTTTTACCTTTTCTGAAAAGCGCGTTACCAATATTCCCCCAGGAGCAGCTAAACGTTCCGCCACCGTCCAACGTCATCGAGGTATCACCATAATCCTTCCACAGTTCATAGCTGTAGCCGTCCTGTTCACCTGTCTGATTGTTGTAGATGGTCTGAGCCGCCTGCACTTGTGTCACGGGCACGAAAAGTTGTGCACACATAGCCACTGTCAATAGTGCTGCCTTAAGCTTTGTTTTCACAAAAAACCTCCTCTCTTGTCTTTTTTTGCTATTTATAACCACATTTTCATTGTAATTTGTATACAATTTCTTAAAAACCCGACATATTCTAGAATAAACACCGACAAATTCTAGGTATCCGTTCACGTGCACATGGCACGAACAAAAAACGGGCATCAGGGAAATCCCTGTGCCCGTTACAAATCTTTATGATCACCTGAAGTAGTTTACACCGCTCTCAAATATCTTCAGATCCTGTTCACCGTAGATATTTACGGCTACCGAATCATCTCTTCTTTCGGAATGTGCCATCTTACCCAAAACCCTTCCGTCGGGAGATGTGATACCTTCGATAGACATATACGATCCGTTGATATTATATTCTTCATCCATGCTGACATTTCCATCATTATCAGAGTAGACCGTTGCCACCTGTCCTGATGCTATCAGCTTGTCGAGCCATTCTTTTGATGCAACAAATCTTCCTTCACCATGGCTGGCAGGATTGACATATGTCTTTCCCACTTCTGCCTGTGCAAGCCATGGAGATTTGTTCGAAACAACTTTTGTATATACCATCTTAGATATATGACGATTGATGGTATTGAAGGTCAGAGTCGGCGAATCGCTGTTCTGTCCGGTTATCTCACCACCCGGAACAAGTCCGAGCTTTATGAGTGCCTGGAAGCCGTTACAGATACCAAGTGCCAGTCCGTCGCGTTCATTTAACAACTTCATGACAGCTTCTTTCATCATCTCGTTCTGGAATGCCGTTGCGAAGAATTTTGCGGAACCGTCAGGCTCATCACCCGCCGAGAATCCTCCGGGGAACATGATGATCTGCGCTTCATCGATCGCTTTCTTATAAGCTTGGAAGCTTTCTTCTATCATAGATCCGGTCATATTCTTAAATACTACGGTCTTTACCGTTGCTCCGGCTCTTTCAAATGCCTTTGCCGAATCATATTCACAGTTTGTTCCGGGCATTACCGGAATGAATACATTTGGCTTTGCAACCTTATTTTTGCAGATATAGATCGAGTCTGCCTTGTATAACGGCATGTCTACCTTGTCCGTATCTTTTACGGCCTTTGTGGGGAATACCTTTTCAAGTGTATTCTTCCATGCCTTCAGGGCTTCATCCTGCGAAACAGAACTGTCTTTATATACAAACTTTCCGTCTGCGGTCACTTCACCGACTACAGTATGCTCAATATCGATGCTCGAAATCAAATCCGCATTAACCTCTGCAATAATATCACCCATTGCAGGCTCAAATAGTTCCGCGGGATCAAGGTCACTCTCAAATATCACACCGAGTGAATTACCGAAAGCCATCTTTGCGGCACCGGCCATGATACCGTATCTGTCCAAAGCGTAAGCCGATACTATCACGCCTTCCTGTTCAAGCTTTCTGATCTCATCGAACAGTTTCTTTACTTCTTCATATACGGGTACATCGTAGTCGTCCTTTTCTATAGAAAAACGTACCAGTTTATTTCCTGCTTTTTTGAGCTCCGGAGTAATGATATCACCTGTTTTTGCAATATCCACTGCAAATGACACCAGTGTCGGAGGTACGTCTATATCATTGAAAGTACCGCTCATCGAGTCTTTTCCACCGATCGAGGGTAATCCGTATCCAATCTGCGCATCGAATGCTCCAAGCAATGCCGCAAACGGTTGACTCCAGCGGTCAGCCTTTTGTGTCATCCTTCTGAAGTATTCCTGGAAGGTAAATCTTATCTTACTGTAATCACCGCCCGATGCTACGATCTTTGCCATCGACTGTGTTATCGCATAGATAGCTCCATGATACGGGCTCCAGCTTGATATATAAGGATCGAATCCGTAACTCATCATGGTCACAACATCGGTCTTTCCCTTAAGTACCGGAAGTTTAGCTACCATGGTCTGAGTTTCCGTAAGCTGAGTCTTTCCACCGTAGGGCATGAGTACGCTTGCCGCACCGATGGAAGAGTCAAACATCTCAACGAGTCCCTTTTGTGAGCAGACATTGAGGTCTGACAATGTATCAAGCATAGCTGCCCTTACATCGTCGGCTTCCAAATCCTTTGCAACCTTCTCTATTCCGATCTCATCCAAAGCCTTATGCTCCTGTGACGGGATATGAACCTGAACATCTGTCTCCTGATGCGCACCGTTCGTATCCAGGAAAGCTCTGGATATGTTTACTATCTCTTTGCCTCTCCACTTAAGAACAAGTCTGGGCTCTTTTGTAACCTTTGCAACACATACTGCTTCAAGGTTCTCTTCTTCAGCATATTTTAAGAACTGATCCACATCTTTGGGATCTACGACTACCGCCATTCTTTCCTGAGATTCCGAAATGGCAAGCTCAGTACCGTCAAGACCGGCATATTTTTTCGGAACGAGGTCAAGATCTACAACAAGTCCCGGAGCCAGTTCACCAATGGCAACAGATACACCACCTGCACCAAAGTCATTACATTTCTTTATAAGAGAAGCTACTTCTTCACGTCTGAAAAGTCTCTGTATCTTACGTTCCGTGGGGGCATTACCTTTTTGTACTTCCGCACCGCAGGTTTCTATAGATGCTTCCGTATGAACCTTGGAAGATCCTGTTGCTCCACCGCATCCGTCACGTCCGGTCCTTCCGCCCAAGAGGATGATCATATCGCCGGGATCGGAATTCTCTCTCTTTACGCATCTTCTGGGAGCAGCACCCATAACGGCACCTATCTCCATACGTTTTGCAACATAATCCGGATGATATATCTCTTTTACATATCCCGTAGCAAGACCGATCTGATTACCGTATGAAGAGTATCCGCTTGCAGCACCCCTTACCAGTTTCTTCTGTGAGAGTTTTCCTTTTAATGTAGCAGAAACGGGAACCGTGGGATCTGCAGCACCGGTCACACGCATTGCCTGATAAACGTAACCTCTGCCTGAAAGAGGATCTCTGATAGCTCCTCCAAGACATGTTGCGGCGCCACCGAAAGGTTCGATCTCCGTAGGATGGTTATGGGTCTCGTTTTTGAAGAATACAAGCCATTCCTCAGTCACCGGTCCGTCATCGTATTCCATCTCAACCGGTACAACTACCGAGCAGGCGTTTATCTCATCCGATACTTCCATATCGTCGAGTTTTCCGTCAGCACGCAGTTTCTTCATGCCCATGAGAGCAACATCCATGAGGCACACGAACTTGTCGGTCCTGTCCTTATAGATCTCATCTTTTGTATCCAGATAACTCTGATATGTGGTCTCAATGGGTTCACGATAATATCCGTCATCAAACGAGATATTCTTCAGTTCAGTACTGAAAGTTGTATGTCTGCAGTGATCCGACCAGTAAGTATCCAAAACTCTGATCTCCGTCATGCTTGGATCACGTTTCTCTTCATCTTTGAAATAATTCTGAATATGAATAAAATCCTTGAAAGTCATGGCAAGTCCCAGACTGTCATATAATCCTTTCAAAGTTGTCTCTTCCATATCTTTAAAGCCGTCGAGTATAGCAACATCATCGGGCTCATCGTAGTTGGTAACAAGAGTATCCGGCTTGGGTGCATCATTTATCCTTGAGTCTACCGGATTAACACAATAAGCCTTTATCCTTTCCATGTCTTCTTCACTGACATTTCCCTTTATAACATATGTCACTGCACTCTTGACTATTGGCTTTGCATCTGCATCGATAAATCCTATGCACTGCTCTGCGGAATCGGCGCGCTGATCGAACTGTCCCGGAAGGGCTTCAACAGAAAAAGCCTGTTCATCCTGCGATATCGGATATGACTCTTCGTAATAGTCATCTACCGGCGGTTCACTGAATATCATCCTTATGGCTGTAGAGTAGACTTCGTCACTTATTCCTTCAACATCATAACGGATAAGTTCTCTGACATCGTCAACCCTGATACCGAGATAGCTTTCGATATCCTCCTTCAGTTCCCTTGCTTTTACGGCATAGGGCTTTTTCTTTTCAACATAGATACGTCTTGTTTTCATATTTTTCCTCTTTTTTATAACAATATATCAACACATGACTTTTTATCATGCTTCAATAAACTGATCTATCATGAAAAGCAGCTCACTGTCCACTTTTTTCTCACTGAGTCCGAAAGTCGATGAACATGCTTTCATTCCTTCTATTGTATACATCATGTTGAGGGCGGTATTTTCCGGATCGGCGCACTCAAACTCTCCGCTCTCATTACCTCTTATGAGTATGGTCTTAAGTACGGTCACAGCAGTATCGAAAGTATATTTTGCTTCTTTAATATTGCCTTTTTCTTTATTGTAAAATGCATATTCGAACCTTGCCGTAACAAGTGAATCTTTTCGTCGTAATATGGCTTTCTTCTGTTCCTTAACAAACCACAAAAGAAGATCAGCCGCCTTAGCCTGTGCCAAAAACGAGCTGATATCTTTATTCTCGGCATCCGATTCATCCTGTGCTTCGCACACATCCTTAAAGATCTCTTCCGTAGAAGAGTAGTAAAGATACAGTCCTCCTCTGCTTATATCACAGGCTTCAACTATATCTTTCATGGTAACACTCCTAAAGCCTTTTGCGGCAAAGACTTCGGTTGCCTTTTCTATGATATATTTCTTTTTACTGTCGCTTTTTTCACTCACTGCTTCAACTCCTATTGCTCGATCGTTGAGTTTAAACCGGCATCATATAAATCCTTAAGTCTTGCTACTACCGCAAGGAAAACTCCCTTGTCGACCGCATCTGACCACATCCTTGATCTGACTCTTCCTTCAATAATATACTTGGACAGTATCCCTCCGATATTATCAAGACGTAACATATCCTGTTTAGAAACGAAGTCTATCTCATCTTCAACGGTCTTAAGTCTGTTCCTTGATATGACATAAACATAATTTCTGTCTATAAATGCAGTGTTTTCAGCTTCTTTTACAAATCTCAAAAGATTGCCGTCATATACCGGGAAGCCCATGGAATGTTCGGTAAGCCCATCCCCTTTGTATGTATCACATACGCTGCTCTTCCCGCTCTTCTCCTCAAGCCAGGGCAGATATGCGATCAGCTTGAGCATATCATCTTTATATTTTTCAAATACTTCTACGGCTGTCATCTGTTCAGTAAGCATACCCTACCTCCGACTAAAATTCTGTTATGTTAGATTTTATCATAAACAGCCAAAAAAAACATCATTTATCAAGAACCAGCCACGAAAAAATCGTCTTTCTTCCGATGTAACATATAATACGTATGATTATGACTCCCACCAGTATTCCCGCGCCGTCTATCATGATATCGTGAACGTCCGCCACTCGTCCCGCCACAAATGACTGATGATATTCATCAAGCACGGCATATAAAAGGCTTAATCCGCCTGCTATGAGGGTCAGTCCAAAACCTCTGATCCTATATACATAAAGAGGCAGCGAAACGCTCATCGCAAGAAGCATATATTCCGTAAAATGAGCACCCTTTCTGACGTAAGGATGTATATATACCACAAGCTCCTGCAGTCTCTCCGGCGAAAAACCTTTTACAAATAATTTATTATATAACAGAACAATATACCGGCTGACTTCCAGTGAAAGATGCCCTGACTGTGCACTGTCCTGAGCACTCAGGACGAAAATTATATATGTCATGGCAATTGCCGGTATAAAACTGAGGGGCTTCAACAGATATCTCAGGGTTTTCTTGATAAACCTTTTAAAATAATACATATTCTGTTCCCCATGCAATGATAAATCCCGGATAACCGGGATTTATGTGTTTTCATATCAAATTGAATGCCAGCATTTTAAGCTGTCTTCTTACCGCAGCACTTTTTATATTTCTTTCCGCTTCCGCAAGGACAGGGATCGTTGGGATAGATCTTCGGGCTTTCATTGACTATTGTAGTCGAACGTTTTTGTTCTTTATAAAGCTCGTCTTTCTTTTCTTTTGTAAAGATATTATCCCACTGTTCAAGGTTATAGAGCCAGTCAGCGCTTGCAGCCACCATATTTTTGTATAACAGTTCCTTATCGTACTCCAAAGATACTTCAGTATCTTCGTCCATCTCCTCTATCGGATTGGGGGTCTTCAAACTGTCATTTATTCCGTCAAGAAAGCCTACCATATGCATAAGAGTGATGCCATATTTCTCAGCCAGTTCCTTTACGGTACCCTTTACGACCTCATCGGGTTTGGAAAGAAGCTTTTCATATACTCCTTTCTCTACCGTGAAGTACTCGGTCCATAATCTCTGTAAAGTTCCTTTATCTGTCTGTGTGGAGTATGCAACATCTCTCCACTGATCCATAAGTGTTTTAGCCATAACTCAATTTCCTCACTTTAATACAAAATATGTTATAGTATAGAACATTTTACCCTAAAAGTCCAGATTTGCGCTCTTAAAGCACATTGTACATTAAGACCGGCGCTTTTTTACCGAAAACCGTTTGTCAGTAAATCCTCAAATTCTTCTACCGGTACAGGTTTAGAATAGTAGTAACCCTGAGCATATTCACAGCCTATATCACGTAAAAATTCAAGCTGTTCCTTTGTTTCCACGCCCTCGCATACCACTTCCAGTTTTAGTTTTCTTGCCATCTCTATAACGCTGGGGATCACTATCTTTTCTTCCGAATCATTTTCAAAATCACTTAAGAATTCCTTGTCTATCTTAAGTATATCAAGCGGCAGCTTTGTCAGAACATTGAGCGATGAATACCCTGATCCGAAATCATCCAAAGAAACCTTTACTCCGAGCTTTCTTAAACGCGACATAAGATTTATACTGTCATCTACTTTATCGGTAAAGGATGTTTCCGTAAGCTCAAACTCCAGCAGGTGAGGCAGGATATCGTATTGTGCCAACAGGCCTTTGACTTTGGTTATAAATTCGTCGATAGAATAAAGGTGCACTCTTGAGACATTGACAGATATCGGAACAACAGGCTCTTTTTTTCTGAGTTTTTCCTTCAGATATCTGCATACTTCTTCATAAACATAAAAATCCAGCTGTGTAATGCTTTTGTTTCTTTCAAATACAGGAATGAAATCATTCGGATAAATTATGCTTCCATCCTTCTTCTTCCATCTTACGAGTGCCTCAGCGCTCTTTATCTCATCGTTTGAAAGGCTGACACGCGGCTGCATATATACTACAAATTCCCTGTTTTCGAAGGCATGCTCCATATCATTGGAATATGTAACTTCATTCATTGCTTCGCTGCCCATCTGATCATCATAAAAGATCAGCCTCGGCATGCCGGGTATCTTTGTTCTCTTTCTTGCCATGTTCGCATTGGATATGATATTTTGAAGCATTACAGGAGCTCCGCTGATGGTGAATGTGCATACACCCATGCCAACATTCAAGCGGCTGTTTGAAAACCGTTTTGCAAGCAATGTGGTCTGACTCTGAATCGCCTTTAACAGTCCCTGTTTAAATGTTTCATCATCCCTGATCCCAAGCCTTGCTATAGCAACGATATTATCCGAAAATACTCTGCTGGCCATCACTATGACATCCGAGTATGATAAAACAGCCTGTGCCAGCTCACTGAGAACTCTGTCTCCCGTCTCATATCCGTATGAATCATTTATGAATTTAAAATTAAATACATCAAGATAAAGTATCGCATAGTTACCATGCTGCGCAGTAGCTATATATTCTCCCGCATTCTTAAGGAATCTCTCGTATTTGTACAGTCCGGTCACCGCATCGTATCCCGCAAGTCTCTCAACCGTCGCAGAGGCTTTTTCATAAGCTTTCATCTTAAGGAGGTATGAAGATACAACCTTTGAGACATTTCTAATATTTTTCAGTTCATCTTCATTCCATTTTCTCTCACGGGAAAAATCTATGAACTGCATAACACCGACAAAGTTACCCTTATCGTAGAATGCACATCCGACAAAGCTTTCGATGCCGTATGTAAGCATGAACAGGCGATCTGCCTCTGCCTTGGCCGTGTCAATATTTTCATTGACAATAAGGCCGTCTCCCTCATCCATAAGAGCCATCACAGCATTCCACTGATCCTGTGAATATTCACTGATACTTCCCTCGGCTATCATGCCTTCTTCAAAACCGCAGTGATAGAGGATCCTTAATGAAGTATCATCTTCTACTCTTTCGGATATCAGTATCGCATCTATACCCATCTGTCTTACGATCTGTCTTATAAGCAGATTTATGGCACTGTCTGTATCCTTACTCTCATCTATAAGCTTAAATGCTCTCTCGATAAGTGAATCGGAAGCCTGTATCTTTGTTTTCTCTTCTTCATTCAGGCGGCTATTTCTTGCCTGTATCTCATCGGCAAGCAATGAGTATACCTGTTCCTTCATCGGATTGTAGATATCATAATGATCCGGACCTTTTGACTGAGCCAGATCAAGAGCTTTTTCAGCGTTTTCAAAGAGTTCGCCGTATGTGTTTCCGTGCGCAGGATACAGCGCCGCGCCAACACTTACGGTACATTTTCTTCTCATTCCTTCACCGACATAGGTGTCGGATATGATCTTTTTAATCTCCTTTATCTTTTCCTCAATATCTTTTACATTTCCGATCTCTTTAATGAAGACTACAAATTCATCCCGTCCGATCCTTCCGACCAGTTCTGTCGAGAATAACAGTTCTTTTATATCTTCGGCTATATTTTTTAAGATCTCCTCACCAAAGACCAGTCCCATGTCCTCGGTTATCTTGGTATATCCGTCAATATCTACTATAAGCATGCCGGCCTTTAAGTCAGCTCTGTCTCTGTTCTTTTCCAGATATTCATCGATAAACTGGTTTATATACGGACGTTTATAAAGCTTGGTCAAAGGATCACGCATCTTTTCGTCAGCCTGACGGAATTCCTGCATCTTGATCTCTTCTATATCCTTCATGGTGCCGATGACTTTATCAGGTGTTCCGTCTTCGTCAAAGATCACTCGTCCGCTCACTCTGTACCAGATATATTCATTGCTTTGCGCGCCTTCTTCT
>CACZSE010000238.1 GCA_902783735.1 uncultured Lachnospiraceae bacterium | reverse complement strand
GATCCTCCTCGGCCGTGGCTACTTTGTGAGCCATATATGACAATGCCCCGCCAAGGTAACCCAGTTCGTCATCACTGTCTATGGACAACTCATAGTTCATGTCTCCGGTTGCATAATGCTCCGTTGCATCGGTTATCTTTTTTATGGGAACATATACAAATTCGGTAAAGAACAAGAGGATAATGAGTGAAAGTAAAAACAAAAGGATCAATAACAGATAAGATATTGACAGAAGGGATTCGTTGGATGCTTTTATATCACGCATGGATGTATGTATGACAACATATCCCTTTACCGTAAAGTCTGTGGTTATGGGTGCATATACACTTAACATCTCTTCTTTAAAATAACCGAAGAAATCCCCTGTTGTATAATATGATCCGACAGTGATCGTCGGGTCGAAATTTTCTACGATCTTTTCTTCATTTATGTCCAAAGGAGTCGACGAATCAAGGATCAGTCGTCCCGAAGGGTTCATGATCCATATTGTGGCTTCCATGTATTTATCAAGTGCTTCAAGCTGCTTTTGAACCGAATCCAGCGACGCCTGGTTGTTATACAGATCGGAAGCGTAAGTATTGGCTATAAGCGTAGACTCCCTGTACATCTTTTCCGCCTGCTCCCTGATAAGATGCTCAATTGTCATTGAAGAGGCGAAGGTAGAGACCATGATAAATCCAAAAAGGCCAAATATGATATATGCAAGTACAAGCTTCAGATAGAGGGTTCTCCTCATACTCTTACCTCAAATTTATATCCTATTCCCCAAATGGTAGATATCTTCCATGAATCATGATCATTGATCTTTTCTCTCAGTCTTTTAATATGAACATCCACGGTCCTTGTATCGCCCATGTACTCATAGCCCCATATGCGGTCAAGAAGCTGTTCTCTCGTGAATACATGATTCGGATTCGATGCCAAAAAATATAACAGTTCCAGTTCCTTAGGCGGCATGTCGACATTTTTTCCCATATATATGACTGAATAATTGGTCTGATTGATGACAAGATCCTGATATTCCACACATTTTTCATTGGACTCGGTCACTGTTTCGGGTACCGCTTTGTATCTTCTCAAAACAGATTTGACCCTTGCGACCAGTTCCTTTGAATCAAAAGGTTTTTCCATGTAGTCATCGGCACCAAGCTCCAGACCCAGAACCTTATCAAAAACCTCGCCTTTTGCCGACAGCATGATGATGGGAGTATTTCCCTTTGCTCTAACCTCCCGACAAACCTGATAACCGTCCATGCCGGGAAGCATGAGATCGAGCAATATCAGATTCGGCTTATAGGTATCAAGTGCAGCCAGTGCCGATTCTCCGTCGTTGTATATCTCTGCCTCAAAGCATTCCTTTACGAGATAAAGAGATATCAGCTCGGCAATGTTATTGTCATCGTCAACTATCATTATTCTCTGTTTAGATACTGCCATATCAGTTCTCCTTAAAAACTGCTATTGTTACTCCGGCATCGCCTTCGCCGTATTCACCCTGTCTGTATGATGCAACATATCTGACACGCTTTAAATGATTCATTACGGCATTTCTTAAAGCTCCGGTTCCTTTTCCGTGAACTATACGGACACTGGGAAGGTGCGCTAAATATGCATCGTCCAGATATTTATCCAGCTCGTGTATTGCCTCATCTACGGTCTTTCCCAAAAGATTTATCTCCGAAGAGATACTGTAGCTCTTACTCATCTTGATCTTGCTAAGGCTCGAACCGTTTTTCTTTGTGGTTTTTTCCTTAAAGCTTTCTTCTTCAATGAGTTCAAGATCGGAAATATTTACCTTAGAACGGATGATACCACATTGAACAAAGAGATTTCCTTTGGCATCGGGCAGGCTGTTTACCACTCCCTTTAAGCCCATTGACAATACTTTTACGTCATCTCCGAGTTTTAACTTTTCGGGTTTGAGTGTTTTTTTCTTCGGTACTTCTTTTTTGATGCTTAACTTACTGTTATTGTCCGAGATCTTATCTCTTAATCCGGATCTTTTCTTTTCAAGTTCTTTTACATCTATTCCCTGTCCGGCTTTATTTATGGACAGGATCATCTCATCCGCCGTATCCTTTGCATCCTGAAGGATCTCCCTTGCTTCCTCTCTTGCCTCTCTTAAGATCTGATCCTTTTGATCCTCCAAACGGCCTTTCTTCTTCTCTAACGCCTGTTCAAGTTCCTTTATGCGCTTTTTCGCCTGGGCGATCTCTTCCTTATCACGATCTATAACAACCCGCTTGGTCTCAAGATCGCTTATAAGATCCTCAAAGCTTTCCTTGTCGGTTTCTATCTGCTGCTTTGCGGCTTCAATGATGTTATCCTTAAGTCCTAACCTTTTTGAGATCGCAAATGCATTACTCTTTCCCGGAATGCCTATGAGCAGGCGATAAGTCGGACTCAGAGTCTCCACATCAAATTCACAGCATGCATTTTCCACGAAGGATGTGGATAGGGCATAGACCTTAAGCTCACTGTAATGAGTTGTTGCCATTGTCCTTATGCCTCTGTCATGAAGATGATTCAATATTGCGATCGCCAAAGCCGCTCCTTCGGTGGGATCGGTTCCGGCTCCCAGCTCATCGAAAAGACACAGACTGTTTTCATCGGCATGCTTTAATATCGTCACGATATTTTTCATATGAGCGGAAAATGTTGAAAGACTCTGTTCTATACTCTGTTCATCGCCTATATCGGCATAAACCTTTTCAAAGATCGCAAGTTTTGATCGGTCACCGGCAGGTATGTGCAGTCCCGCCTGACCCATGAGGGTCAAAAGACCTACCGTTTTTAACGATACGGTCTTACCTCCCGTGTTGGGACCGGTAACTATGAGAAGATCAAAATCCTCTCCGAGTCTTATATCTATCGGAACAACCTTTGACGGATCCAAAAGCGGATGTCGTCCCTTTCTTATGTTGATGACACGATCATTGTTAAATATCGGACGGGTCGCATTCTGCTCCAAAGCAAGCCTGCCTTTTGCGAAAATGAAATCCAGTTTTGTCATGATCTTTTGATCCGTAGTGATATCTTCACAATATACACCGACCTTTGCACTGAGGTCGGCTAAGATGATCTCGATCTCTTTTTCCTCTTCCATGGAAAGCTCTCTGATGCGGTTGTTAAGATTCACAACGGCAGCCGGCTCTATAAATACCGTGGATCCGGTAGAAGACTGATCATGGATCATACCCGCAACCTGACTCTTATACTCAGCTTTTACGGGTATACAGTACCTGTTGTCACGCATGGTTATAACGGCATCCTGAAGGTAGGACCTTACGGAACCGTTTAACATACTTGCGAGCTGAGATCTTATCTTATCGTTTGTCGAAGCTATCTCTCTACGTATCTTTTTAAGATCCGAAGATGCATCATCGGCTATCTCATCTTCGGAAATGATGCACTTTTGTATCTCTTCGGCTAACTGGGTAAAGGGCATCAGATCCTCAAAAAACGGAGTCAGGGAATCGTCCGGTTCATCCGGTTTTTCCTTTCGTCCATAGCTTTTTACCCTGTTTACATTTGTCAGAAAATTGGCAACGGTAAGCAGTTCCGACGCAGAAAGTGTCGCACCTATCTCAAGCGAACGCATGCTTAAGGTTACATTCTTATTGCTTCCGAAGCTGATACCGTCTTTTTTTATGAGCCTGTCAAATGCATCGGAAGTATTCTTCTGAGCTTCTTCTATACGATCTTTATCCGAAACGGGAACAAGCTTCGTACACATGTCTTTACCGAGAGGCGACGATGCATAGGAAGCCAGTTTTTCTATTATCTTATTGTATTCCAGTACTGATAAAACTTTTGTGTTCATGCCTTAAATATTTTGATCATTTTAAAGTTATCCTGAGGGCATCGCCTTCAAAAGCAGCTCCTGTGACTATCTGAACTATACGATCGTTTAACATATCCTTACTGTAAAAATGTATATGACCGGCAAGGACCATGACAACGGGGCTTTCATCAGATAATACCAGATTCAAAAACTCGCTTGTGATGTCATTCGGGTAACAGCCGTTAACCCCCATTGTGACTCGGCTTTTCCCATCGGGTGAAGGCCCCCAGACCTCTTTACACTTTTCCGTTAACGAATCATCACCAGTCACGGGCTCTATGGGAACATGTACAACCAGTACAACAGGTTTATCTTTTTTTGCTACTTCTTTATACGCTTCCAGTATGGGAGCATCTATCTGGCTGTTATCATCATCGGCAACAAATATGATCAGATCATCATATTCTTTGATCTGATATGGTTTATTTCCGTGAATGCTTTCCAGTCTTGGCAGATATTCTTCATATGCCACCGGGGAAAAATACTCGTCTCCGTACTCAAAATCGTGATTTCCCATGTTGTAAAGATACGGAAACGGAAGACTGTTCATCTGCTCTTTTATATGATCGATGGAAGCATACATGGCAGAGTCTATGATATCACCGCCAAATATCGCTATATCGTTTGTATCGCCCGAAGCTTCTTTTATGAGTGCATCGAATCTGTCCCACGCTTCTATGCCATCAGTCTTAAACATGCCGCTTCTTTGCGCAGCCTTTAACTTTAATGATGCATCTCTCTCATCACATAATGATATGTGGGAATCGGCAAGAAAAAAGATATTAAATTCCCTGTCAAGTCCTTCCACATCCAGAGTTTCATTTGTTATATGTACCGGAATCTCACTTGTATTATTTTGTTGTACGGCTTCAGTCTGATCTTGCTTTAACACCTCCGTGCCTTCATCCGTTCTTTGTGTTCCCTGACCACAGGCACAAAGAAAAATGAGTATGGAAAGCATCAAAGCAGACCAAATCTTTTTTTGTTTCATGCTCTTTAAAACAGAGCCGGTATCATTTGTTTAATCTTCCAATGACAGATGCAGGCTCTGATCAACCCTGTTCATAATCTTTACAAGTATGGGTCCAAACACATAGCAGGAAATAACTTCTCCGGCACAGATAGAAAAGGCCATAAGTCCAAGGACTGCTGCCGTAGCCGTAGCAGACCCCATGCTTGTAATACCATAACCATAATATAACACAAAAGGTATGATAATTGTATTAACTATTACAGTAGGAATGGGAATAAGTAAACTGTTTTTTACACTTAGTACAGGCCCATGCTTTTTTCTGATGCAGTCGGCTATCGGTTTTGTCAAAACCGCCGCAATAAGTGTAGCTAATGATCCGAATACTATATCTATCCATGATCCGCCGAAAATATTGGTAATAAGACAACCGACAAACACCCCGAATACACCTGCAGGGGTATAGAAGATAGTCATGCACAGAGCCTCTGCCACTCTGCATTGTATCTCCAGATAAGAAAATGAGTATGTGAGCAATGAAAGCACCACATACAAGGCTGCTATGATGGCAGCCTGAGTAATAAATCTCGCTGTTTTGTTTTTCATGTTTTTTCTCCTAGTTTTGTTTATAGTGAGGATGGTCTCGAACTCACTGATCCGACCGAAGCCACGATACATGATAACATCAAACATAAGAAAGCACAATTATTTGTTAGCAGCCCGATAAGAAAACTTTTATCAGAAAATATAAATCGTATTATCTTTATATTCCTTAACGTGTATAATAGCCTATGAATCGATACAGTCGTCAGACCGCTTACTTTTTTACCGTAGAGATATTTAATATGAAAAAAAAGCTCTTCTCAGTGGCCCTGGTGGTCATTATATTTTCGGCAATCGCATATTGGGCACAAAAAAGTATGCCGCAATCGGCTTCGGCAGATTTTTTTGCCATGGACACTTACATGTCGGTCACAGCACACGGTAAAGGCTCCGAAAAAGCGGTTCAGGAAGTTAAACAGGCAATAGAGGCTTTGGATGAAAGCCTTTCCGTGACAAAAAAAGACAGTGTTGTCTATCGGCTAAATGAGATAAAGAGTGCCGACCTCACACCGGATACGGATCTTTTGATCGAAAAAAGCCTGAAGATAAAAAAACAGACCGCAGGTGCATTTGATATATGCATTTATCCGATCATGAAGGAATGGGGATTTACGGATAAAAATTTTAAGGTCCCCGATCCCGAAACGCTTTCAAGACTTTGTGATGAACTGAAAAATACTGATATAAACATAGACAGAGAAAACATGAAGATCTCTCTGTCAGAAAATGCAGCTATAGATTTCGGTGGGATAGCAAAAGGTTATGCTTCAGAAAAAGCAAGAGATATTATCTGCCAAAATGGCATAAACAGCGCAATAGTAAATCTTGGTGGTAATGTCTATGCCTTAGGTCATAAATCTGACGGAAATAATTGGAAGGTAGCTATAAAAAGTCCCTTTGACAGTGAGAAAAAGCTGGGAATAGTCTCTGTTCATGACAAAGCGGTCATAACATCGGGCGGATATGAAAGATATTTTGAAAAGGATTCAGTCAGATATCATCATATCATAGATCCGTTTACCGGCTATCCGGCCGATAACGGTATCGTATCTGTTACTATCATATCCGATGATCCAACTTTGGCGGATGCACTCTCAACCGCCCTGTATGTCATGGGAAAAGAAAAGGCAACAGATTTTTGGATCAAAAACTCAGGTTTATTTGATTTTGTAATATGTGACGAAACTCAAAATCTCTATGTGACCGAAGGAGTTGCGGATGTCTTTACTTCAGAACTCAGATATGAAATCATCAAAAAATGATATACTGCTCTTCTTTGTTATGATCGCTCTCGGAGTTTTGCTTATACTCATTTTCAGCAATGAAACAAAGGTAATGGGAGACAGAGTAAGGGTAACACTTAACGGTAACGTTTACGGTGAATATCCCTTAAACAAAGATGATACTTTCACCGTAAGCAGTGAACACGGTGAAAATGTGATATGCATAAAAGACGGTGAAGTATACGTTGAAAGTGCCGACTGTCCGGATAAGATATGCGTGAAGCATGCTCCCGTTCATTATGACAAAGAGACCATAGTATGTCTTCCCCACAGACTTACAGTCAGCATAATAAGTGACAAGGAGGCTGATGCAGATGCGGTTTCCGAATGATGACAATAAAAAAACTCCTGCAAAGACTGTCGCACTTTGCGGAGTTTTAACTGCATTGGCACTGGGATTTAGTTATGTTGAATTTTTAATTCCCTTTGCGATACCGATCCCCGGAGCAAAGCTTGGACTTGCAAACCTTATAACTCTGACCGGGCTTTATTTTCTGACGCCTCTCCAGACCTTAGCCATTCTGATAGCCAGAATATTG
>CACZSE010000237.1 GCA_902783735.1 uncultured Lachnospiraceae bacterium | reverse complement strand
TGGGACCTACAGGGCTCGAACCTGTGACCCTCTGCTTGTAAGGCAGATGCTCTCCCAGCTGAGCTAAGATCCCAAAATGTCTTCATTTCAAATCCGACTATGCTAGTATATAAAACTGAAGACCTTTTGTCAATAAAAAATCTAAATTTCTTACGATTTTTGTATCGAAAATAAAAAAGAACACCGTAGTGTTCTTTTTTATTTTTCAGCCTTAGGCGATCTTGCTCTTTGCGAGTTCTGCAAGTGTTGCAAATCCTTCAGCATCGTTAACTGCCATCTCAGCGAGCATCTTTCTGTTGATGTCAACATTTGCAAGCTTGAGACCATGCATAAACTGGCTGTATGAAATACCGTTCATACGAGCTGCAGCATTGATACGAGCGATCCAAAGCTGTCTGAACTGACGCTTTCTCTCTTTTCTTCCTGCGTAAGCGCTTGCAAGTGCACGCATAACTGACTGTTTTGCAACTCTGTACTGCTTAGATCTTGCGCCTCTGTATCCCTTTGCAAGCTTTAATACTCTATTATGTTTCTTTCTGGCGTTCATGCCGCCCTTAATTCTTGCCATTTCTCTATCCTCCTAATCAATCAAACCAAGCATCTTACAAATATGGTAAGATCTTCTTCATATTCTTAACATTTGTTGAATCTGTCATAGCAGGCTTTCTAAGATTTCTCTTATTCTTTGTAGTCTTCTTAGTTAAGATATGGCGCTTGTAAGCTTTGTTTCTCTTTAACTTACCATTACCTGTTAATTTAAAACGCTTAGCAGCTGCTCTGCTTGTTTTCATCTTTGGCATAACTTTACCCTCCTTGCCTTTCCTTATATCGGATCAAAAGATCCGTGGTAACTGATCATTTCTTTTCAGTTAAAAACATTGTCATGCTGCGTCCTTCAACCTTGGGCGCTTTCTCAACAACAGCGACATCACTGAGACTCTCAGCGAAATCGTCCAAAATATGCTTGCTTGTATTCATGTGAGCCATTTCACGACCGCGGAATCTTAAAGTGATCTTTACACGATCACCTTTTGAAAGAAACTTCTTAGCAGCATTTATCTTGGTATTGAGATCGTTTGTATCGATATTCGGAGAAAGTCTGATCTCCTTGATCTCTACAGTCTTCTGCTTTTTCTTGGCATCTTTTTCTTTTCGAGCCTGCTCATATCTGTATTTACCGTAGTCAATGATCTTACAAACCGGCGGCTTGGCAGTCGGAGCGATCTTCACAAGATCAACGCCTGCTTCATCGGCCAAAGCCAATGCTTCCTTGATACCCATGATACCCAGCTGTTCACCGTCAACACCGATAACACGAACTTCCTTGTCTCTTATCTGTTCATTAATAAATAAGTCGCTAATAGTTTTTTCCTCCTAAACGAAACAACCGCGTCAAGTGCTCTGCACCCTCTCTTTCACTATGCTCGTTAAAAACCTCGCTTAGTGTTCGGAAGTGGCTCGCACTAGGCTCGAAAATACCTCGCCAAGTACTCTGCACAAAAAAGTGGATAGCATAACTATCCACTTAAGATCACTTACAAAAAGCATATTATATGCTTTGCAAGAAAACTTTTGACACTTGAAGCTTTCGCCGCAAGGTGAGAGTGGATACTCTGCTTGTTGTTTTCACACTGTTGTAGAATATCATACAGGACTATCCCTGTCAACAGTTTTTTTATTTTAGTACCGCTAGGGAACCCGATCGAGTGAGAACGTGTCTGAAGCGGAAAGATCGAACTACTTTAACTATTTACTCTTCGATAAGTTCCAATGAGTGCTCCTCGTTCATCTTTACGCACATCTTTACGAGGTCTTCGATCTTTACGTTCCTGATCTGCTTGTTAGAGCCACGAACGTTTATTGAAACAGTACCCTCTGCGGCTTCATTGTCACCAAGAACAAGAATGTACGGATCTTTGTAATTCTTGAATTTCTTGATCTTTTCTTTCATGTTGCTGTCGCTGTAATCGGTCTCAACTCTTATACCTGCATCCGTAAGGGCCTTTTCAACCTTTGCCGCATATTCGTTATGCTCCTGTCTGATGGGCACTATACCAACCTGGTAAGGATTGAGCCAGAAAGGAAATACTCCCTTGAAGTTCTCGATAATGATACCTATGAATCTTTCGAGCGAACCGTATATCGCTCTGTGTATAACTACGGGCATCTTCATGGTTCCGTCACTGTCCTGATAGGTAAGACCGAAGTTATGAGGCAGCTGGAAGTCAAGCTGGATGGTACCGCACTGCCACTCACGACCAAGTGCATCCTTGATCTGCAGATCGATCTTCGGGCCGTAGAAAGCTCCGTCACCTTCGTTTATCTCATATCCGCCCTCACCGTACTTGTTATCAAGTATCTTCTTAAGAGCAGCCTCTGCACGGTTCCATACTTCAATATCACCCATGAAGTCATCGGGTCTTGTTGAGAATTCTGCTCTGTATGTAAGACCGAACTTTGAATAGATCTCATCGGCCGTTGCGATGATATCCGCTATCTCGCTCTCTATCTGTGACTCCATTACAAATGTATGATCATCATCCTGTCTGAATTCCTGAACTCTGAACAGACCGTTCATCTGACCGGATTTTTCTTTTCTGTGAAGAACATCATATTCGCTGTAACGGATAGGAAGCTCTTTGTATGAATGGATGGTACGCTTGTAGGTCATCATCGCATTGGGACAGTTCATGGGCTTTGCAGCCATGGTATCTTCATTCTCACGATTGTAAAGAGGCGTCTTGGCTAACATCTTTACAACCTTCTCTTCCGAAGCATCCTCACTTACGCTGTCCAATACTCCGGGCACTTCCGCATCTGCCTTCATGAATCCGCTGAGTCCGGGAACCATAAACATGTTGTTTACATAATGTGCCCAGTGTCCCGAAATGATCCAGAGTTTTTTATTGTTGATGAGCGGAGCCGATATCTCAGTATATCCGTGCTGATCCTGTATATGTCTTGAGAACTTTAAAAGTTCCTGATACATCTTCCATCCTCTGGGAAGCCAATAAGGCATGCCGGGTGCGGTAGGATCGAACATGAAAAGATCAAGCTCGCTTCCTATTTTCTTATGATCACGTTCCAATGCTTCCTGAACAAGCTTTATATGCTGCTTAAGCTCATCCTTACTGGGGAAAGCATAAAGATATATACGAAGAAGCTGGTCACGCTTCTCATCACCTCTCCAATAAGCTCCCGAAACCGATTTGATCTTATATGCAGCGTTCATGAGCTCCTGAGAATTGCTTACATGAGGTCCGCGGCAAAGATCCGTAAAGTCTTCACCTGTCTTATATATAGAGATCACTTCACCTTCCGGAAGATCCTGTATAAGTTCTGTTTTGAACTTCTGTCCTTCAAAGAGCTTGAGTGCCTCTTCTCTTGAAAGTTCGATACGTGTCCAATCCTCTCTTCTTTTAATG
>CACZSE010000236.1 GCA_902783735.1 uncultured Lachnospiraceae bacterium | reverse complement strand
CGAAAAGAACATGCCTTCTGACAGACTCAGTGCCATCATGAAGGAGGCTACCGATCTGAGAGGCGAAGGCAATATCGTACTCATATCACGCATGAACAAAAATAAGAAGTTCCAGAAGGAACAATTGGAAGCACAGGGCTATAACGAGTTTAAAGATTTCTATGTAGATGCGTTAAAGAACTGAAACAAATTGATTTAATGTGAATATTAATTTCAAAGGAGATATAAATAAATGGCTGAATCAATGGTGGGACTCAAAAGAACCCACAGATGTACGGAACTTAATGAGAACAATGTTGGTGAACAGGTTACCGTTATGGGCTGGGTAGGGACCCAGAGAAACAAGGGCGGTATCGTTTTTGTCGATCTTCGTGACAGAAGCGGCATATTACAGATAATATTCGAGGAAAATGATATAGGTAAGGAAGGCTTTGAAAAAGCCAGCAAGTTGAGAAATGAAGATGTTATTGCGGTGGTCGGAACTGTGGAGAACAGAGCAGGTGCCGTAAATGACAAGTTAAAAACGGGTAAGATCGAGATAAGAGCAAAACAGATAAGAGTTCTCTCGCAGTCCGATGTGCTTCCCTTCCCCATAGAAGAGAACAGCAAGACAAAGGAAGAGTTAAGACTTAAATACAGATATTTGGATCTCAGAAGACCGGATCTTCAGAGGAATATCATGATGAGAAGCAAGATCGCTTCCGAGATACGAGCATTTATGGCTAAAGAGGGCTTTATTGAGATAGAGACTCCCATGTTGGGCAAATCCACACCTGAAGGAGCAAGAGAATATGTTGTGCCTTCGCGTGTTCATCCGGGAACCTTCTATACGCTTCCTCAGAGTCCCCAGCTTTTCAAACAGCTTCTTATGTGCTCAGGCTATGATCGTTACATTCAGATCGTAAAATGCTTCAGAGATGAGGACTTAAGAGCGGACAGACAGCCCGAATTCACACAGGTAGACATGGAGCTTTCTTTTGTGGATGTTGAGGATGTTCTCGATGTCAATGAAAGACTCATAAAGCATGTATGTAAAGAATCTATCGGTCTGGATGTCTCACTTCCCCTTCCGAGAATGACATGGCAGGAAGCTATGGACAGATACGGTTCCGATAAGCCGGATACAAGATTCGGACTCGAGCTTGTAGATGTTAGTGATGTAGTAAAGAATTGCGGATTTGGAGTTTTCACATCCGCACTTGAAAATAAAGGCTCTGTAAGAGGTATAAATGTTAAGGGCCAGGGAGCTATGCCCAGAAAAAAGATCGATGCGCTTGTTGAGATGGCAAAGGGAAGCGGCGCTAAGGGACTTGCTTATCTTTGCATAAACGAAGACGGAACTTATAAGTCATCATTTGCCAAATTCATGACGGATGATGAGCTGGATGCATTGGTTAAAGCCATGAGCGGTGAACCCGGAGACCTGTTACTTTTTGCGGCAGACAAAAACAAGATCGTCTGGACAGTCCTCGGACAATTAAGACTTGAGCTTGGTAAGCAGTTAGGCCTTTATGATGAGAACCGGTTCAATTTCCTGTGGATAACGGAATTTCCTCTGCTTGAGTGGTCCGATGAGGAAGAGAGATTTGTTGCCATGCATCATCCCTTCACCATGCCCATGGATGAAGACTGGCAGTATATAGATTCGGATCCCGGAAGGGTAAGAGCCAAAGCCTACGATATCGTTCTTAACGGTGTTGAGCTTGGTGGCGGTTCGGTACGTATACATCAGGCCGATATTCAGTCGAAGATGTTTGAAGTTTTAGGCCTTTCACCCGAAACCGCACAGGAAAGATTCGGATTCTTGCTTGATGCTTTCAGATACGGAGTACCGCCGCATGCAGGACTTGCATACGGGCTCGACAGATTTGTAATGCTTCTCATGCATGCAGAGTCAATAAGAGATGTTATTGCATTTCCAAAGGTTAAGGATGCGAGCTGCCTTATGACACAGGCACCCAATGTGGTTCCCGAAAAACAGCTCGAGGAACTCGGTATCAGCATAACCCGTAAGGACGAAGAGCCGGCAAAATAATATGAATTGTAAGGAATTTGAGGCCAGGATACCTGACTTTTTGGATGATAAACTGAATAAGAAACAAGCCAAAGAGTTTTTTGCGCATATGCAGACGTGTGAGAGCTGTAAAGAGGAGTTAAGGATCCAGTATCTCATCAAAGAGGGTACTTTGCGCCTTGAAGACGGAGACAGCTTCGATCTTAACAAGGAGCTCGATCTCAAAATAGAAAAGACAAAAAAGACGATTAAAAAGCGGACCATTGCAAACGCAGTCATATACATAATGGAGGCTGTGGCGATCGTAGCGGTTATATTTATTTTGATCCTTGTGTTCACTTCAAGATAGGAAATAGGGACAGTTCATGAGTAAATTGGTACTTATAGACGGACACAGCATACTTAACAGAGCATTTTACGGAGTTCCTCCGCTTACCAATCCTCAGGGTATGCATATCAATGCAATATACGGTTTCTTAAATATCATGTTTAAGATACTTGACGAGGAAAAGCCTGATTATCTGTGCGTTGCATTTGACAGAAAAGAAAAGACCTTCAGACATGAAATGTATGAGGCCTATAAGGGTACCAGAAAACCCATGCCCGAAGAACTTCATGAACAGGTTCCCGTCATGAAAGAGATCCTTACGGCCATGGACATCACAATTTGTGAAAAGCCGGGACTCGAGGCCGATGACATTTTAGGAACACTGGCAAAGAAGGCTGAGGCTGACGGAGTGGATGTCAGTCTGATATCGGGCGACAGAGACCTCCTTCAGATCGCAACGGATAAAATAAAGATAAGGATACCTAAGACTAAGGGCAATAAGACCGAAGTGGAAGATTACTATGCCGCTGACGTACTTGAAAAGTATCAGGTCGATCCCATTACCTTTATAGACATGAAAGCTCTCATGGGCGATACATCCGACAATATACCGGGAGTGCCCAAGATCGGTGAAAAAACGGCGGCAGGACTTCTTGTCGAGTTTGGTTCTTTAGACGGAGTATATGAAAACCTCGATAAGATAACCAAAAAGTCTGTTCACGACTCTCTTGCGCAGAACAGGGATCTTGCAGATTTAAGTAAGGCACTGGCTACCATCAAAACCGATGCCGAGCTTCCCATTTCATATAAAGATGCGGTTTTGGGAGAGATCTTTACAAAAAAAGCCTATGATCTTTTTGTCATGAACAGTTTCAAAAAGTTTCTGGATAAGTTTAACACATCGGGATTTGATGCCTGTGCGCAGGAGATCGAATATACTCTGACAGAAGAATTCACTGACTGTGAAGCACTTTTTGAGAGGCTTAAAGATTCACAAAATATCGCATTTGATATTTTATCTGAAGATAAAGAGGTTTTGGGCTTCAGCTTTACCGATGAGAACGGGACTTATGTCATTCCCGTTCAGGGATTCATAACACATGATTATATCGCCGATAAGATACGTTCTTTATCAACGATAAAAGAACTGAT
>CACZSE010000235.1 GCA_902783735.1 uncultured Lachnospiraceae bacterium | reverse complement strand
TTCAACTGAATATGCGGTTTTGCCTGAGGATACATTTGCGGGCTTTGAGAATTTTATCCATGAGTATACCAGCACGAAGGAAGGTGCAGATGCTCTGGAGTTTCTTCAGGTGGGATATCAGCGACATATAGGAAAGACAATTACGGTTAAAAACTATGTGGGGCTGATCCAGATGAAGAATGGATACCAGATAGAAGTTCTGCCGAAGATTGATTTTTCTGATGAAGGTTCTCTTACTGAAACGAAGCGGGTGTTCGTGAAGATGCTTCGGAGTATGAAAGACTTTCCGGGGAAGGCGTTTAATGCAGCAAATCTTCAGATGTCGAAAATGAATCTGTATGAGATCTTCATCAACATGTACGTCCAGGAAGCGAGAACACTCCTAAAGCATGGCATCAAGTCAGCCTATGTTACGAGACATGACAATCTCAAGTTTTTCAAAGGTAAGCTGGATGTTACCGCGCAGATAAAGAACAACCTCGGTCATAAGGAACGGTTCTTTATGACATATGATGAGTATCTTGTGGACCGGCCGGAGAACAGGATTGTAAAAGCTACTCTGGAGAAGCTTGCTCGCATCTCGAACAGTGCGGAGAATCAGAAGGAGATACGGCAGCAGTTGATGTCATTTGAGATGGTTCGTTCTTCGGTGAATTATATGAAGGATTTGTCGCGGATCAGTATCGACAGAACCACGGAGGATTACAGGACTCTTATTGAATGGTCGAAGGTCTTTCTTTTCAATAAGAGCTTCACTTCGTTCTCCGGTTCAACTACATCGAGGGCACTTCTGTTCCCTATGGAGAGAGTGTACGAGTCCTACGTCGCAAGGAACATGAAGAAGGTATTCGGTGAGGTGGGCTGGCATGTAACCGCTCAGGCCGGCGGACACTTTCTCTTTGACTCACCTAAGAAGTTTGCACTCCGTCCGGATATTGTAGTTCGGATTGGTGACAGAACAGTGATAATGGATACCAAGTGGAAGAGACTTGTTGACGATCCTTCGAATAACTATGGAATCACCCAGGCGGATATGTATCAGATGTATGCCTACTCAAAGAAATACAACAACTCTGATGTATGGCTGCTTTATCCCAGGACCAATGAGATGGGCGATAGAACGGATATATCATTTACAAGTGATGATGGAGTGAACGTCAGAGTGTACTTCGTGGATGTGGCGGAGATTGAGGAGAGCTTGACGAGGCTGAGGGAGATGGTGGTGTAATGGTTAGTAATTCAGATAACCCTAAGAATGGGACGACGTTTCAAAAGCAAGTGAAAGATTGGTTTGATAAGGAGTATAATCAAACATTTGAACTTGAGCAGAAGATAGCAATTGGGAATCCTCCCAAGGATCATAAGTTCGATATAGTTTGTGAGGAAGAGAGAATTGTTATTGAATGCAAAAGATATACTTGGACGGAAACAGGGAATATTCCTAGTGCAAAAATGGCTTTTACCAATGAAGCGGCATTCTATCTATCATTCCTTTCTGAGAAATACACTAAGTATATAGTGATGCTATGTTCTCATCATCAGAAAAGGAACGAAAGTCTTGCTGAGTATTATTATCGTACATATAAGCATTTAATTGGTGATATTCATATTCTTGAGTATGATCCGGAGAATGATGTAATGAAAGAAATATCAGAGGTTAATGGGAGGATGAATGAAAATCACATAAATGATTATCATGAATATATAAGGCTTTTGAAAGAAACCTTTGGTGATATAAAGATAATGCCTATGGATGTAGAAATATATGCGTTTATCCAAGATTATAATTTAGAATCAGATTGGAATGTTGTGATTGATGATGTAAAACAGGATATTACTCAGAGTGTTTTACTTAAGAATAAACGAATTATTCGTTCGTATAATGAGTATCTCGAAAAGCTGAAAGAATGGTTTGGTATTCCGACGTCAATTCCAACCGAGAAGGAAATACAGAGTTTCATAGATTTTTATAATCTTGAAATGGTATATGGAATAACTATTTTGGATGTTGAAGAGGATTTAAAAGGATTCATCAATGGAAACTATGATGATATGTATGAGAAATTGCTTCAACTAAAGCAAAAAGCAGTTTATAAGCCTGTAAGCAGAACGCTGTCACAGTATACTCCTCGACAATCACATTCTTATAACAAGTCTTCCATACAGATTCAGAAACCTACAAAAAAACCTACAAAAAAAACTAAATCAAAACCTAAACCGGAAACTGAATTTAAGCTGTCAAAGAAAAATAAATCAAAGGTACAAAATAAAAAACAAGAGAATGTGCCAGGAGAAACATTTCTTATCGATGGAGATAATCACATTAATGAAGGGGTAAAGGGGATAGAACAGACCACAAAGAATACAAAAGTGAAAGGTTATTTTTCAATACCTGGAGCTAAAAGGAAATTTGATAAAAAATATGGTAAAAGACCGAATGTTTCTTCTGAACTAGTTGAACCAGGTAATCAGGCGGTTGATAAAAGAATAATAAAAGACGCTGAAAAGATAACCCAAAAGGAGAATCAAAAAGTTACGATAGTAAGCCAGGATAAGGGCTTCAAGAAAGTACAACGAAGGAAGAAAAATGGCAGCAGTATTTCAATCGCCAGGTCTGTCAGAGAAAAACTGAAAAAGAACAGAAATCGTAAAAGGAAAGGAACCTGACTTAGATGACTCATACAACCGTCC
>CACZSE010000234.1 GCA_902783735.1 uncultured Lachnospiraceae bacterium | reverse complement strand
GTATAAACCTTGCCACCGATGATAACTTCTGCGTCTGTTTTTACTGCCATAACAAAAAACCCCTTTAAAATACATTGGAAAATATGATCCGGTAAACCGTTCGGACCAATAAAATCCTAAAACCAATTATATAAAATGGCAACTGTAAATGCAACAATTATTGAGATATGTGCAAATGCTCGTAAGCTGCATCGGTGACCATTCTTCCGCGCGGAGTACGATTTATGAAACCTTTAAGTACCAAAAAGGGCTCATATACATCTTCAATGGTATCGGCATCCTCTCCAATTGATGCTGCTATAGCGGATAGTCCGACCGGTCTGCCGCCATAGTTTTCGATCATGGTCTTTAATATCCTTCTGTCCGTCTTGTCGAGTCCTTTTTCGTCGACATCCATAAGATCCAAAACTTCTTTTGCTATGTCTCCGGTGATGACATTATCGTAACGCACCTGCGCATAATCTCTTACACGTTTTAAGAATCTGTTGGCTATTCTCGGTGTGCCCCGGCTTCTCTTTGCCATCTCAACAGCGCCTTCGGACTCAATCTTAACACCAAGCTTATTTGCAGAATGATCGATTATCTCTGTAAGCTCTTCATCTGTATAAAATTCCAGTCTGTGAACAAGTCCGAAACGATCTCTTAAAGGAGCCGAAAGACTTCCCGCCTTTGTTGTAGCTCCCACCAAGGTGAACGGTTCAAGATCTATGCGCACCGACTTGGCGGTAGTTCCTTTACCGATCATGATATCGATGGCAAAGTCCTCCATAGCGGTATATAATACCTCTTCTACCTGTCTTGCCAGCCTGTGTATCTCATCTATAAAAAGCACATCGCCTTTTTTTAATCCGCTGAGTATGGCAGCCATGTCTCCCGGCTTTTCTATAGCCGGTCCGCTGGTGATCTTTATATTTGTACCCAGTTCATTGGCAATGATACAGGCAAGAGTTGTCTTGCCAAGTCCCGGAGGACCGTAAAATAATACATGATCGAGCGCCTCGCCACGCTCCTTTGCCGCTTTTATACAGATCTCTATATTTGATTTTATATCCTGCTGACCAACATAATCCTTAAGAGACTGAGGTCTTAGGACATTATCGTTCTTTATATCATCTTCAATGACCGAAGTCTGAATCATTCGTTGTTGCATATAATCCTCAAATCTTAGTAAGCAGTAGCTTGATGATGTTTTCTATCTTGGAATCTTCGGTTATCTCGATCTCATTGAGTGCCGAAGTAGCCTTAATATTACTTACTCCAAGTCCAACAAGTGCTTCGTAAGCTTCCTGCCTTAAGCTCATGACGGCATCATTGACCGTTTCATCGTCAGAATATGACAAAAGTTCGGAAGGATCGATCTTATCTTTAAGTTCCAAAATGATGCGGTTTGCAGTCTTAGCACCAACTCCGGGAGCTGAGCTTAAAAGCTTTGAATCCTGAGTGATGATGGCACTTCTTATGCTCATGGAATCCATGGCCGATAAGATACCAAGACCCATCTTGGGTCCGACTCCGCTTACGGTTATAAGGAGTTTAAAGAGCTTCAGATCTTCCTTGCTCGAAAAGCCGTAAAGCATGAAAGCATCTTCTCTTACACAGGTATATGTATAAACAGTGATCTCTGTTCCGATCTTGTAATTTATGATCATATCCTTCGGAACATAAATACGATATCCGATACCTCCGGTCTCCACTATGAGAGCATCTTCTTCGGTATCGGCTACAAAGCCTTTAAAATATGCATACATCAGGAATTATCCTCTTCTTCATCATTATTCTCTTCATACAGAGGCAATGTTATGAGATAACTGGTCTGTGTCTTTCCCGCGAATCTCTCCAAAACGATCGTTCCGCCATGATATTCAACGATCTTTTTGGCAATGGACAGACCGAGACCCGAACCGGATTTATTTCTCGAGGGATCACTTACTACAAAGGGATCGAATATCCTGTCCGCAACTTCATCGGAAATACCTCCGCCGTTATCTTCATATCTTATGAGAACCTTTTCGCCGGTACATCCCATATCGAAAGACATGAGTGTTCCCTTGGGTGTATGAGCCACCGTATTTGCAATAAGGTTTTCAAATACACGTCTGAGCTGCATTTCATTTCCCAGGATATATCCGACCTCGTTATCGGGGAAATTAACCTCAAGTTCGAATCCGTTTACCGTAAGCTCATCTATCTTATCTACAAGGAATTCTCTCAAAAATTCGGCAATATTTAACTTTGTCAGCTCAAAGTTATATTCCGGATGCTCAAGCTTACTGTATTCGTAAAACTGATTGATAAGATCGGCAACGGTAGAACTCTTCTGATCTATGATATTCAGATAATCGTTTATCTCATCTTCCTTTATAAGTCCGTCGTGAAGTGCTCTTGCATAGCCTGAAATGACGGTTATGGGAGTCTTTAAGTCATGACTTATATCGGCGAGCATCTTGTTTTTTTCATCGGCAAGACGCCTGTTCTCGTTTTCAATATCACGAAGCCTGTCGGAAAGGTTGTTAAAGCTGTCAACCATGTCCATAAATTCCTTTGGACCCTGATATTCTATATGCTCCATGTTCGTAACATTGAAGTTCTCAATGGCATTTCGTAAAAGCTTTAAGGGCTTTGAAAGCTGATTACCTATGATGACGCAGAATAAAACCATAAGAAGCATATAAAGTCCAAGGAAAAAGCACAGGAAAATAAATATCGCCTCATCGGAGGTAAACCTGTTTTCCGTGATCTGATATACCGTGAAACCATATGTAACAAAAGCAAACATCATAGCTAAGACAGTCATCACGATAATATATGTGATGAGATTTGAAGAAATGGTACTGTATAGCTTGAGTTTGCCTTGTTCTTTTTTATTTGTGTTCGTTTTTTCTGATCTGCTCATGTTGCCACCGGGACATCAATGCTTTTCAATCTTATATCCTAATCCTCTGACCGTCTTTAGATACTGAGGCGATTTTGGTTCGTCTTCTATCTTATCTCTGATCTTTGAGATATGCACCATAAGAGTATTATCATCGGATTCATAATAGTCGCCGTTGATATTTTCAAATATCTGCATCTTGGTATATATCTTGCCCGGCGTCTTCATCATGAGGGCAAGTATCTTAAATTCCGTAGG
>CACZSE010000233.1 GCA_902783735.1 uncultured Lachnospiraceae bacterium | reverse complement strand
ATGCATAATTGGCAACGCTGGCTCCCGTAGAATCTCCACCGACTGTATATTCCGGTGTTTGAGGCGCCTGTTCCTGAACATTCGCATCAGGATTCCCAGCCTGCTGTTCCGTCGACGCCTGAGCCGCTTCTCTTGCTGCTTTTGCTGCAGCAGCTGCTGCGTTGGCCTTATCTCTTTCTTCTTTCTCTTTCCTGAGTCTGGCTTCCTCTTCTTCTTTGGATTCAGCCTTTACGAATTCGGTACTGAGATCGACATAGTCCAAAGAAACATATCCGTATCCTTCTTCTATATCTACCTTGACCCATCCGTCCACTTCCTCAAGAACAACAAGTTCGTCTTCGATAGGTACCAATCCGAGTACACTTGCATCAAGGCTGGGATCTTCCCTTACTTTTAAAGTAGTCGTAGTGACAGTTGCGATCCTCGTACCTACTTCCTTTGCCACCTCGATAGCTTCTTCTCCGGTAACGCAATACTCTGCTTTAACATAGCCGGTACAGTTTCCGGATCTGATCTTGTACCATCCGTTTTCTTCTTCGATAAAATCTCCGACAGATTTATCGTAGAGTTTTCCGACAATCTCACCGTCTTCTCCCGGTATATCCCTTACGTTGACGTAATTGTCCACCCTGGCTATGACCAGATTAGAAAACTCTTCTTCCTCTTTTGTTTTTTCGTTAACCTTAATTTCCGGTATTTTGGCTTCGACTACTTTTTTATCTGCCGAAACCGTAGCTTTTGCAGTCGTTGCACTGTTCGAATCCAGCTTAGCCTGGGAGGATGATCCATTCGCACCCTGCATCAACTGCTGTACCTCGTCCTTAACGTCACTTACCGAAGCTCCTTCTTCAACCTGCGCTCCAAAGCCCGCAGCCGGAAGCATGCCCGATAATTTTTCAGCATGACTTGAAAAACCACTCAATCCAAATGTCACGCCCGCTGTGACAATAAACAGCAAGGTCTTAACACTTTTAAATTTCATAAATCACCTTTCAAATAGAGTCTGACAACAATGTTTCCCCTCGTATTATGAACGCGAATTCCTAAACACCTTAACACTGAATTTCATTATTGTCAACTTTTAAGGAGTTTTATGTAAACTATATGAAGATTTTTAACACTTTTTTACAGTTTATGCATAATGTTTTCTGTGCAAAATTACTTCATGTTATTGAAGTATTCCGATACGGAAGTTATGGCATTTGCTCCATCCGAAGCTGCGGTTATAACCTGTCTTAATCTCTTTGTTCTAACATCTCCTGCCACAAAAACACCTTCACAGCTCGTTATGCAATCTTCACCAGCTACTATGTAGCCTGATTCATCAAGCTCAACAAGATCCTTAAAGGTCTCCGTGACAGGCTTCATTCCAACCGCAATAAAAATACCGTTCAATTCAACCTGCTTAACTTCACCGGTCTTTACATTCTCAACATCTATCTTTTCTACCGCTTCATCACCGATGATATTTGTCACTTTACTGTCATAGAGTATCTCGATATTCTCGGCAGCCTTTACCTTATCAGCAAGAATCTTCGCACCTCTGAACTCGTCTCTTCTATGGATCAGGTAAACCTTTGAGCATCCTCTCGCCAAAAACAAAGCATCTTCAAGCGCCACATCTCCACCGCCAACAACTGCTGTAACACGATTTCTGAAAAAAGCGCCATCACAGGTCGCACAATAAGACACGCCCATTCCTCTCAATTCTTTTTCGCCCGGAGCACCGAGCTCTCTGTGTGTAGCACCTGTAGCTATAATGATTGCTTTTGAAACATATTCGCCTGCATCCGTAGAAACATGGATCTTTCCGTCTTTCTTCGTTACGCAGTTTACTGCGGTATCGGCAAATTCTGCCCCCAGCTCGGTCGCATGCTCTTTAAACTTCATGCCCATATCGAAACCGTTTATGTGAATAAGTCCGGGATAGTTGTCTACTTCATATGTATTTACTATCTGTCCTCCTCCCATGCCAGTCTCGTCTATTACGAGCGTATCCATTCCTGCACGCTTTGCGTATATAGCTGCCGTGAGTCCTGCCGGACCTGCACCGATGATTATAAGATCTCTTTCATTTGTGTTCATATGAAACCTCCGTCTACGTTGATAACTTGTCCCGTAAGATAACCGGGACAATTAATAAGTTGCCATGTGACTTGCGCCACTTCAGCTGAGTTTCCAAATCTCCCAGCGGGTATGCTCTCACAGAGAGCTTCCCTTTCCTCATTATTAAAGCAAGCGTTCATATCCGTATCTATAACGCCACACGCTATCGCATTGACCTTTATATTGCTTGGAGCAAGTTCCTTTGCCAATGCCTTTGTCAGTCCGTTAACGCCCGCCTTGGAAGCACTATATGCAACTTCCATGGATGCGCCGCAGTCCCCCCACATCGAAGATATGTTAATGATACATCCCGTCTTTTGATCTATCATGTAGGGCACTGCTTTTCTTATAATATAGAAGACACTGCTTAAGTTCGTGGATATCACACGATCCCACTCCTCCAAACTCATGTCCTGTATAAGACCTATATAAGATATTCCGGCATTATTGACTATGATGTCATAATCATTTTCTTTTAAAAAAAGTTCCTCTATCTGAGACGGATCCGATACATCACATTTATAAGCCAGACACTTTATATTGTATTGACCGGAAAGGTCATTCGCTATATCCTGTAAAGCATCAATGTTGTTTTGACAGGTAAGAACCAGATCGCATCCTTCCGATGCCAGTTTTATCGCTATCGCTTTACCTATTCCTCTGGACGCCCCGGTAACAAGTGCTTTCCTTCTCATATTTATCTCTCCCGATATAAATATATTATGCCTTTATATCTGTCCGATCACACTATTCCACTTATGATCGGGCCAAATTAATTATATCACCTGGGAATATATGTCTCTACCTTAATATTACTCTTATTCTTTATGTTTATACTTATCTGACCTGTCTGCGCAGTGCACAACACCGTTCTGTCTCCCATTTTTAACTTATCCAGGGTCACCTTGTGCGGGTGGCCGTATCGGTTGTTAATACCTGCCGAAATGATCGCTATCTTCGGATCCGTCTTTAAAAGCATCTCATCCGTCGTGGAACTTTCCGATCCATGGTGGGCTACCTTAAGGCAATCCGCTCTTATCTCTTTATCTAAGATCATTTTTTCCGCTCCGGCTTCAATATCTCCGGTCTCTAACATGCTAAAATCCTCATATTTCGCCCTTAAGACCAGAGACATATTATTGGCATCCGTAAATTCAGCATCTTTTTGCGGATAAAGGCATTCTATCCTTAGTTTTCCGTCAGTAAAAACATCTCCGGCACATATACCGATCACAGCTGTTTTGGACTTATCACAAAGCTTAAGTAGTCTTGCATAATCATCCGAGGCAAGAAAACCGTTATATACGAATATCTTCCTTATAATAATGCATTCCTTTTTCGATCTTTCCACCAACTGTTCTATTCCATTTATATGATCACTATCCGGGTGTGATAAGAATATGGCTTCAACTTCACTTACCGCATGGTATTTCAAAAAAGGAATGATGACCTCTTCTCCGATATTCTCTTTTGAACTGCTTCCTCCGTCAAACAAAATTACATGTCCGTTTGAGTTAAAGAAAGCAAGACCGTCACCCTGACCTACATCCAGCATATGCAGCGAAGCAGTACTATGGATATGGAAGCTTATGACGATCAAAGCCAAAATTAATGAGACCACCTTGAATTGTACGCTATGCTTTCCCCTGTAAAGGCAAAAAAACATCAATATCAGATAAAACAGCACACTGGCCAATATATGCGGTTTTCCCAGATTACCTCTTCCAATTCCTGTTTCTTCCATAAATCCGCACAAAGTCTTGTATATATACAAAATCCCCTTTGCGACAAGCACAAAAAGCCTCCCGGGTGCGCCGACCGTTTCAGTCAATGCTATTCCCAGAATACTTGAACACAACAATACGGACATCAATGGGATTATGACCAGATTGAGAATAACAGAATAAAATGCAACCTCATAATAACTGCTCAAGAGGACAGGCATCGTTGTCAAAAAAATAATTCCCGATATAACAAATCCATCCAATACATACTTTACAAAAAGGTTATGCAGAATACCCGATATTGTGTCATTTTGTCTCAGCTTACGCAACTTCTTGATATAACAGCTGTTTTGAATAAAAGATCTTGCATAGAAGCCAACGCCGAATACTGCTGCAAAAGAAAGAAGAAATCCGATGTCATACAGATAACCCGGATTAGTTATCAGTATGAGGAAAGCCGCTGCGGACATTGCAGTCATAATATCGTAACTTCTTTTAATAACAGTCGATATCAGGTACAGGCTGCTCATGACACAAGCCCTTATCGCAGACGGAGTACTTCCAACCATCATGACATACAGGATAGTGAATATCATCCCTGCTGCCACCCTTATATATCTGTTAATCCCCAATATCTGCATCAGTTTTATGAGCATCATGCATATAAAGCTTATATGAAGGCCCGAGATAGCCAGTATATGAGCCGCTCCGCTTTTTTGGAAGGACTCCCGGATATCTTCATCTATCTCACCTTTTATTCCCAAAAGCATGGCCTTTAAGATCGGGCCATCCTCAGGTCCGTATATCTCATCCAGTTCCTTGGCCGAAATTGTCCTTATTTCAAACGCTCTTTGCTTAAGTCTGCTGTATTCCTTTGAATACTTCAAAAGCACAGCGTCTTTTACCGCAAACAGACATCCTCTGTTGTTGTAATAAACCTTTGTATCAAACTGACCTTCATTTCTGGCACTCGCAAATTCTTTTACCTTGCCCTCAAATCGCACATATTGGCCCGTCTTAACCTGTGTCGATACAGGAAACCAGACCTGTACGCTCTGATAAAAGGTTGTTATCTTTCTTTTATTTGCATCGCCGTGTACAGCCCGTTCATACTCTGTCTTATCGGGATCACAAAGTTTAACATCTTTTATTGTCGCTACCAGCTGTTCTCCACTATAGGTTTCTTTTACCTGCAAAGCCGATATCTTCCCTTGAAACGTACATACTTTTCCGATGATCGATCTTGATACGTCCGGTATAGAATCAGATGACACTGTCATCATAAGTTTTCCTGCAATGATCATTCCAAGAGAAAATATAAACATATATATCAGCAGTTTCCTTGAAGCAAGTGAATAGACGTATTGGTGAATCTCTTCTCTCATCTTGCCTCTATCTTATCCCGGATCTTTTCAAATCCCGAAGGACCTATACCCGAAACCTTCATAATATCTTCTATCGTGTCAAATTTGCCGTTTTGCTCCCGATATCTTATGATATTCTCGGCTTTAACCTTTCCTATGCCTGTGAGCGTGGTCAGAAGATTCTCATCGGCCGTATTTATATTGATCTTACCACCGGAGTCGTCAGTCTCTGCCATATCATTGTATTTGGCAGATACGTCGCCGGCTTTACCGTTTTCGACCTCTTCTCTTGTTGGTATGTATATATACTGTTCATCCTCAAGTTTCATGGCAAGATTTACTGCCTCACCACACGCTTCTTCGCTGAATCCTCCTGCCATCTCAACAGCATCCGTTATCCTGCTGTCCTCATTAAGCTCATAAACACCTTCATTTACAACGGCTCCGCAAATATGCACAAACACAGTATTATGACCATCATTTATGACATCCGATCCCGAAGTGATATCCGCATTGACAGGTACCTGTGTAACTGTTTCATTTTCCGGGCTGTACAAAAGCCCGTCCTCTTCTTTTGCAACATCGATCATGAGCTCATTATCGTCTCCGCAACCTGTAAAAGAAAGCATGGTTAAAAACACAAAAAACGAAGATAGCATGAAACATCTCACCCTATCTCCGTTAAATGTATTGTAATTAAATATACTATTTGTTTTTTTCATTTGATCATTCCTCTTTTGATTTCTCAAAAGGGACGATCTCAGGACGATATCCGAATTATATACGACTCATGAATCAATTGCAAGTAAAACTTAAATACTGCATGAAAGAAATATCATTCCTTTTCATCTTCCTGCGCCGCCTCTTTTTCGGCTTCCTCATCATAGTACTGGATCTCATCCTGCTCCTGCTTGGGCATATCTATGTAATCTTCCGATATTTCCATTCCGGTTACCTGTTCTTTTATCTGTTCCGAAAGCTGTTTAAGCTGTTCGGAAACATTTTTACCGGCCCAGATATTTGAAAAGGTTAGTTCCGCCTGAAGCCAATAGTTTGATGTAGCCATCATCTTCGGTACAGGAACCGAATCAGCATACTCATTTACAAATTCGGTAATATTGCCGTCCTCATAGTTTACGGTATTGCAGGCACTTATCTTTCCCACCTTATCATACAATTCATTTGCTTTAAATATTGTAAGGAATTTTGCAAATGAAGCTGCCTTATCTTTTTTGTTGGAATATCCGTTGATAACTACTGTATTTGTAACCGACATGCTTCTGGTTGTTAAATTATCACTTAATTTCGGCATTCGCATGACGCCATAATCATACTTGAATGTTCCATCTTTTTTGGCATTTTCAAGGGTTTGTATAGCGTCGGTTGTGGCAGTGGTAAATACCATCTTTCCTTCTATGAATTCCTGCAATACGCTCTCATATGAGATATCCTCATAATCAAAAGAAAAAAACTGGTTCATGTCCTGATAAAGCGTAAGTGCGGTTATGGCATCCATATTATATATATCCAGAATGGAAGAATCATCACCGTTTTTACCGCCAAGATCGATATAATTCCCCACAAAGAAATAATTGTAGAAAATATCCTTTACATCCCATTTGAATACAGTCTCAACTTCCATCGGAGCATCATAGGTATTTGCGAATTCAAGCAACTGATCAAAGGTTTGAGGCAACGATTCCTCAATACGTTTTTCTATCTTTTCTTCGTCGGTAAGTCCGGCCTCTTCCTCTATCCTTTGCTTTTCTTCCTCCGACATTTCCTCTTCTTCTGCTGAGCCCTCCTCATCAGGCTCCTTAGATTCATCTGCCATGAGTCTGTTTTTTGCCATATCATATAAATATGACCTGTTATAGAGCATTGCACTCGTTTCAAAGTAGAACGGATAAGCGACAGGCCGGTCCCGATAAGTTACAGCCTGCAGTGCTGCAGGTGAGAAATGATTCTCATTTACGACATTTGTCTCTACTGCCTGTGCCAACCCTCCAAGATACGCCCTTTCAAGCATATCATTTGTGATAACATACAGATCGGGCATGCCTTCATCGGTTATTGACGCCTCATTGATATGCTCCAGATATTCATCTCCGGATTGAAGCTTGGGCAAAACCCTTACTCCGTACATTTCATTGAATGCAACACAGGCGGCATCCATAAAATCTGTCAGTGAATCGTCAGTATACCATATGACAATACTGTCAGGATTAACTTTTTCTTCCTTAACAGTCAAAGGCTGCTCTGTCTTTGACACATACCATGCCCATCCAAACATGGAGATACAAAGCAAAGCAGCTATAACTCTTTTAGTAACACTCATAAAAACCTCTGTTTACGATCTCAGGCGATGGTTTCATCCAACGCTGCCTTAAGAATGGTAAGCATCTCGTCCACATGCTCTTTTTTTATGACAAGGGGCGGTAAAAAACGCAGTACATTGGTACCTGCATTAATAAGTACCAGGCCCTTTTTCAAACAACTATTGATGATGTCGGCCACCGGAATGTCAAATTCTATTCCCTGCATGCAGCCTACTCCTCTATGTTCTTTCATGCAGTCGTATTCTTTGCAGAGTTCATCAAGCTTTTCATAGAGGTAATTTCCGACTTCACCCACATTATCTATTATATGTTCAGACTCAAACAAATCAAGTACTTTATCTATAGCGGTGCATACAAACGGATTTCCTCCGTAGGTTGAACCATGATCCCCTGCGATAAGAGAATTGTCGGCAACTTTTTGCGTTAACAAAAATGCTCCTACAGGAACTCCGCCGCCGACTGCTTTAGCCGTAGTCATGATATCGGGCTGAACATCATACGCATGCCATGCATAAGCATAACCTGTCCTGCCCATTCCGCACTGTATCTCATCAAGGATAAGAAGTATATCATTTTCTTTACAGAGTTTTGAGACACCTTCGATAAATTCCTTTGTTCCGGGATAGATCCCGCCTTCTCCCTGGACAGTCTCCATTATGACAGCACAGGTTTTTTTGTTGATAAGTGACCTGACACTGTCAAGATCATTGTAAGTCGCAAACCTGACCTCGCATATAAGTGGTTCAAATGCCTCCCTGTATGCCTGCTTGCCCGTAACAGCCAAAGCGCCGCAGGTTCTTCCGTGAAAAGAATGATCCATGGCTATGATCTCATGATCGTGAGACCCATCTTTATTGTAGGCATATTTAATTGCCGCCTTTATCGCTCCTTCAACAGCTTCCGCTCCGCTGTTAGTAAAAAACACTCTGTCCATATGAGCAAATTTGGTAAGCTTCTTTGTTGCATTTACCAGCGGAACACTGTAATAGTAGTTTGATGTATGCAATATCTTGTCAATCTGCGCTTTCAAAGCATCATTGTACTCTTTCACATTGTATCCAAGAGCATATACGCCTATACCACTTACAAAATCAAGATATTTTTTATTTTCTATATCATAAAGATAGACTCCGTCACCATGATCGAAAACGATCGGATAACGATTATATGTATGGAGCAGTCCGCTTTCGGCCTGTTCTATATATTCTGAAGTATTCATGCTGTTTCACCTTCCTTAATGATCGCTGTGCCAACACCCTGGTTGGTAAATATCTCCAACAAAAGGCAATGAGGTATCCTTCCGTCAAGAATATGAACTCTGTTGACTCCGTTCTTAACCGCATCCGTACAATTGCTGAGTTTCGGCAGCATTCCGCCTCCGATAAAGCCTTCTTCAATAAGTCCGTCCGCATCTTTGGCCGTTATTCTTGAAATAAAGGAGTTCTTATCATTAATGTCCTTATAAAGCCCTTCAATATCGGTAAGGAAGACCAGCTTATCGGCTCCTACTGCTTTAGCTATAGCACATGCCGCATCATCGGCATTTATATTGTAGGTCTCGTAATCCTCACCAAGCCCGATAGGACTGATGATAGGAAGAAAGTCATTTTCCAAAAGGTCATATATGATCTTTGGTGACACCTTTGTCACATTTCCAACAAAGCCTATATCCTGTCCATCCGAATATTTTTTCTCAACGGTTAACAGTTTGCCGTCCTTGCCCGAAATGCCAACAGCCTTTACTCCAAGTTCTTCTACCATTCTGACAAGGTTTTTATTTACTCTTCCAAGTACCATCTCGGCAATTTCCATTGTTTCCTCATCGGTCACTCTGAGACCGTTAACAAACTTAGCTTCCTTACCGGTCTTGGCTACCCACTTGCTTATCTCTTTTCCGCCCCCATGAACTATGATGGGTTTAAAGCCTACCAGTTTAAGAAGAGTAACATCCTTTATTACATTTTTCTGCAGTTCCTCATTGCTCATTGCAGAGCCGCCATATTTAACAACTATTATCTTACGATTAAACTTTTGAATGTAGGGAAGAGCTTCTATAAGCACTTCGGCCTTCTCCATAACTTTGTCGAGATTCTTTTCCATTTCAATATTCTCCAATCTTTTAAGACCTGTAGTCAGCGTTTATTTTAACATAATCATAGGTAAGATCACACCCCCATGCCCTGGCTTCTTCATTTCCCATGTGCATATCCGCAATGATCCTTACCTCACTTTGTGAAAGTATCTTCGTGGCTTCTTCCTCGCTGTATCCGGCATCTGCTCCGTTTTTGTATATGAGCATCTTATCTGTACCGGCTTCATAGTAAAGCTCCATATCCTCGGGATCAAATTTAGCTCCGGAGTATCCCAGTGCACAAAGTATCCTTCCCCAGTTCGCATCATGACCAAAGATCGCAGCCTTTGTAAGACTGGAACATATTACGGACTTGGCAAGTATTCGGGCATCCTGCTTGGTCGCTGCTCCTATAACATGACACTCTACCAGTGCCTTTGCCCCCTCACCGTCACCGGCAAGTCTTTTTGCCTGTGTTTCATTTACATAGTGTATAGCCTCTTTAAACAATTCATATTCCGGTGTTCCGATCTTTATCTCGGGATTTTGGGCCATGCCGTTTGCCATAACAAGTAATGTATCGTTCGTAGAGGTATCTCCGTCTACCGATATCATGTTGTATGTATCTGTAACATCTTCTTTGACTATT
>CACZSE010000232.1 GCA_902783735.1 uncultured Lachnospiraceae bacterium | reverse complement strand
CTTTCTCATTATATATATTGCATAAAAATCAGTACATTTCACGTACGAATTTTCTGAGTGCTTCTAATGATCTCTCCACCTTTTGCGTTTCTATGCAATAAGCAAGTCTGAAGTGTCCGGGGCATCCGAAGCTGTCTGAAGGGACCGCAATGAAATCGTATCGCTTGGCTTTTTCGCAAAACGATATTGCGTCATCCTCCAATGCTTTGGGGAATATATAAAATGTTCCGCCGGGCTTTACACATTCAAAGCCGAGGTCTGTGAGCTCATCATATAAAATGTTCATGTTTCTTTCATATACAGACATATCTGCCGTAAGATCAAGGTTCTCTGCTACAGCAAGCTGTATGAGCGAAGCAGGACAGTTGTGCCCTATTCCTCTGGATATCTGTCCGCACATGACAGCCATCTTGTCAGCTCCCTCGCATGCCGGATTGACGGCTACATATCCGATACGCTCTCCGGGCAGTGATAAAGATTTTGAAAATGAATAACAGGAGATCGTATGATCGTAGAACTTTGATACATAGGGTGAATCAACTCCCTCAAACACGATCTCTCTGTAGGGCTCATCCGAGATCAGATAGATCACATGGCCGTACTCCTCGGATTTTTCTTTTAATATTGATGCGAGTTTCTCAATAGTATTTGTAGAATAACAAATGCCTGACGGATTGTTCGGTGTGTTTACCAGAACCGCCATTGTCTTCTCACTTATCATATCTTCAAATGCTTCAAAGTTGATCTGAAAGCTTTTTATATCCGCCGGAACTACCTTAAGGACTGCACCGGTGAGGTTGACGTACGGATTGTATTCCGGAAAAAAGGGTGCAAAGGTAATGATCTCATCCCCGGGTACGGTAACAAGCCTGAAAGCATGAGCCAATGCTCCTGCCGCACCGCTGGCCATGAATATATGATCCGCGGTGTAATTCATGCCGAACCGTTTATTTAACGAAGCAGCCACCTTGGCTCTGACTTCGGGAATGCCCAGACTCTGACTGTAGCCGTGGACCTCCATTGAACTCTTTGTCTGAAGCAGTTCTATCATGGTCTGATTTACAGCATCCGGAACCGGAACCGAAGGATTTCCCAAAGTATAATCGAAGACATTTTCATATCCGATCTCTTTTCCTCTTGCCACGGCATATTCCGAAAGATTTCTTATGACCGACTTTTTAGATATCATGTCCACATATGTCTGTACCAGCATTATTTTTCCTCCCGGCAGATATTTTTATTATCCTGCCATTTTTTTACATATTCTATAACTATGTCAGAAAGTGCATCAAGCGTCATGCTTCCGGTATTGATACAAAGATCATAGTTTGTTGAATCTTCCATATTGTTTCCGGTAAAGTGATGATAGTAGGCTTTTCTGAATTTATCTACTTTTGATATACGCTTCTGAGCTTCTTTTGCTTCCAGTCCGCATACTTCCATGGTACGCTTTAAACAGTCCTCTTCGGAGGCATAACAAAACACTCTGACAACGTCATCTCTGTCCCACAAAACAGCGTCCGCACACCTTCCCATGATGATGCAGTCCTGTGTATCCGCAAGACGTTTTATTACTTCAGCCTGAAGTCTGAAAAGATTTCGTTCATCTGTATATTCCTTATCCGACGGCGGTAAAGGTCCCCAGTCCTCTTTCCATCCTGTATCAACTCCGATATAGGTACGACCGAGCTTTTCGTCCGATTCGCATAAAAGAGCTTCGTTGATGCCGGTATCGTCGGATACCATGCGCATAAACTCTCTGTCATAGAATTTATAACCAAGTTTCTCTGCCAGAACTTTTCCCATGACACGTCCGCCGCTTCCGTATGTTCTTGATATAGTAATAACCATGGCCAACCTCCCAATTATATTTTGATAGTTTGTTTGGTGAACCCGGACTATTCGCCGAGATAAGCCTTCTTTACGGATTCATCATTCATCAGAGTCTTTGCTTCACCCGATAAGGTTATCTTTCCTGTTTCAAGTACGTAAGCCCTGTCAGATATAGATAAAGCTTTTTTTGCATTCTGCTCTACCAGAAGGACAGTCGTACCGGAAGCGGAAATCTCTTTTATGATATTAAATATCTCTTCCACAAATATAGGTGACAGGCCCATGCTCGGTTCATCCATAAGTATAAGCTTAGGATGTGCCATGAGAGCCCTTCCCATTGCCAACATCTGCTGCTCCCCTCCGGACAATGTTCCGGCAAGCTGATTTTTTCTTTCCTCAAGTCGCGGAAAGCTTGCATAAACCTTTTTTAAAGTTTCCGAAAGTTCATTTTTGTCTTTTCTTGTATAGGCACCGAGTTTCAGATTTTCCAAAACGGTAAGCTGGGCAAAAATACGCCTTCCTTCAGGTACATGCGACATGCCCATGTATACTATCTTGTGAGCCGGAACCCTGGTAATGTCCTTACCTTCAAAAGTAACACTTCCGCCGGCTTTGTTTATGAGTCCGCTGACTGCATGAAGAGTAGTAGTCTTTCCCGCTCCGTTTGCTCCGATAAGAGAGATTACTTCTCCTTCGTTTACTTCAAAGCTGACACCCTTTATGGCCTTTATCATTCCGTAATTAACTTCGAGATCTTTTACTTCCAACATAGCCATGATATCTATTCTCCCAGATAAGCCTTTATAACTTCAGGATCGTTAAGTACATCTGAGGTCTTGCCCTGTGCAAGTACCTGCCCGAAGTTTAAGACCGTAAGCCTTTCACATATTCCGGATACAAGCTTCATGTCATGCTCGATCAAGAGGATGGTCATTTCGAATTTCTCTCTTATGAGTCTGATTGTATCCATAAGTTCTTTTGTCTCGTTCGGATTCATGCCCGCAGCGGGTTCATCTAACAAAAGAAGCTTCGGACCCGTCGCAAGCGCTCTTGCGATCTCAAGCTTTCTTTGTTTTCCGTAAGGAAGGTTTCCTGCCAAAAGACCTGCTTCCTTATCCAGATCAAACACGCTCAACAGTTCCATGGCCTTTTCATCCATTGCTTTTTCCATCTTACGATAAGAGGGAAGCCTAAATATCCCGGCTACCGTCGAATATTCATATCCGTTATGAAGCCCGGCTTTGACATTATCCAAGACCGTCAGCTGTGAAAACAGTCTTATATTCTGAAATGTACGGGCGATGCCGGCCTGATTGATCTGAGTTGTCTTCATGCCCGTGATATTTTTATCGTCAAGTTTTATGACTCCGTCGGTGGGTTTATATACTCCCGTAAGCATATTGAAGACAGTTGTCTTTCCTGCTCCGTTCGGTCCGATGAGTCCATAAAGCTCTCCCTTTTCAATATGCACTTCAAATGAATCAACGGCTCTGAGTCCGCCAAAGGAAATACCAAGATTGGTCACATCAAGCATTGCCATATCACTGCACCTCCTTTGCCTGCTTTTTTGCCGCCAGCAGTCTTGAAACGGATATCTTCTCCTTGATCTCCATTCCCTTGGGACTTGCATTAAACAGCATAAGAGCTATAAGTACCAGTGAATAGATGAGCATACGGTAATCGGCAAAGCCTCTGAGAAGCTCCGGCAATACCGTAAGTATGGCAGCTGCGATTATGGATCCGCGTATGTTTCCTATTCCTCCCAAAACAACATATACAAGTATCATGATAGACATGTTGTATCCGAAATTTTTGGGAAGTGCATTAAGAGTTGACAGATTGTGAGCATAAAGAGCTCCGGCAACCCCTGCTAATGCTGCCGATATCGAAAAAGCCATAAGCTTATACTTGCTGATGTTTATACCTATCGACTCTGCAGCGATGCGGTTGTCTCTGATAGCCATGACCGCACGGCCGCTTCTTGAATGCATGAAATTGAGTACGACAAAAAGTGTTATCAGCAACAGGACTATGCCGATCGTAAAGTTCGAATCATGAGGCGTTCCGGTAATTCCCTGAGCTCCGTTGATAATGACTTTGCCGTCTTCCTTAAGACCCAATGAGATGGAATCCTTGATGGAAATGTGCATTCCGTCGCTGTCCCTTCCCACATACAGGATGTTGACGATATTTTTTATGATCTCACCGAAAGCAAGTGTTACGATAGCAAGATAGTCCCCTCTCAGCCTCAATACCGGAATTCCTATAATGATACCGAATATTGCCGCCACAACCGCACTGATGATAATCGCTATAAAGAATCTTACAAACGAATTGGTTATCGTGTCTTTCATGCACATAGAGAAAAATGCGGATGAAAATGCACCGACACACATAAATCCGGCATGACCCAGACTAAGTTCTCCCAGGATACCGACAGTCAGATTAAGGCTGACTGCAAGGATGGTATATACACAGATAGGAACCAAAAGGCCGCTGAAAAGACTTGAAAGATTACCGGTCCCTTTAAGGATGGACATAATGATATAAAACCCTATTACAATACCGTATGTTATAAGGTAATCCTTATTCAACTTTAACTTCTTCATGGGGATCACCTACACTTTCTCACTGATCTTCTTGCCGAGAAGTCCCGTAGGCTTTACAAGAAGAACTATTATCAAAACCGAAAATACTATTGCATCTGCCATCTGAGATGAAATATATGATTTACTAAGACTCTCTATCACACCGAGCAGGATACCTCCGATAAGCGCTCCCGGAATGGAGCCTATACCTCCGAATACGGCTGCCACGAAAGCTTTTATACCCGGCATGGAACCTGTGTAAGGATTGAGTGACGGATATGCCGAGCATAATAAAACACCGGCGATTGCCGCAAGACCCGAACCGATCGCAAATGTGAGGCTTATGGTAGCATTGACATTTACACCCATAAGTTCTGCCGCTCCCTTGTCTTCGGATACGGCGAGCATAGCCTGACCGGCTTTGGTCTTCTTTATAAATGTTGTGAGCACTATCATGATTATCATGCAGGCTATAATGGTGACTATCGTCTCACCCGTTATTGTGATCTGACCATCGGCTAATACCAGCGGTTTAACCTTTACAACAGATGTAAAAAGCTTTATATCGCTTCCAAACAAAATAAGCGCCAGATTCTGTAAAAAGTAGCTGACACCGATAGCTGTGATGAGTACCGCCAGCGATGTTGCATTTCTTAACGGCTTATACGCGATCCTTTCTATTGTCATACCCAGGCATGTACATACTACTACGGATACCAGTACCGCAATGACCGGTGACAATCCCATACGTGTGGAAAGCGTAAATACCACAAAACCTCCCACCATGATAACATCGCCATGGGCAAAGTTAAGCATCTTGGCTATACCGTAAACCATGGTATATCCGAGAGCTATGATCGCATATACACTTCCCAGGCTTATTCCATTGATCAGATAATTTAAAAAGCTCATGTCTTCCTCCCAACTATTTCTCTATTATAGGCATTTGGGATGTTTTATGCAAGCGAATGCACAACAAAGGGGCATGCCCATAAAGACATGCCCCTTTGCAATATACATTATTATATTCTGTATTAATCCATTGCTACGTATGCGCCGTCCTTGATAACAACAGCCTTGGGATCCTTGTTTACTTCACCGTCTACTGTCCAAGACATTCCGGCACCCGTAAGACCGTCAACATTTATCTGAGTCATAGCAGCCTTAACTGCATCACAGATAGCTGAAGCGTCCATATCAGGTGTGCATCCTGCCTTCTCGATAGCAGCCTTCATGATGTAGATAGCAT
>CACZSE010000231.1 GCA_902783735.1 uncultured Lachnospiraceae bacterium | reverse complement strand
CAATACCATTATGGGAATGGATGAGATGATCTTAAGAGAAGATGGAGAAGGTGTTCCAAAGAGCTACTTTATGTCCGTGATAAATTACGCACTGGATATCCGGTCTGCTTCGGAATCTCTTTTGAATCTCATAAACAATCTTTTGGATATTTCAAAGATCGAATCAGGAAACATGAATCTGGTGGAATCCGATTATGATATTGCCGAACTCTTGCGTTCGATAGTAAAGATGATCAGGGTCAGATGTAATGAAAAAGATCTGAAGTTTGAGGTAAATGTCGATGAGATGATCCCGGTATGTCTTAACGGCGATCATGAAAAGATCAAACAGATCATATTGAATCTTCTTTCCAATGCCGTGAAGTATACGGACATAGGAGGAGTAGAACTGAGCCTGATCATGCAGTCAAGAACGGATGATAAATGTGAGATCAGTTTCTCTGTTAAAGATTCCGGTATAGGCATAAAGGAAGAGGACATAGAAAAACTCTTTACGGCCTATGAGAGACTTGATGAAGAAAAGAATGTGTCAATTCAGGGAACAGGACTCGGACTTGATATTTCAAGAAGATTTGCCGAAGCTATGGGCGGCTCGATCTCTTGTAAGAGTAAATACGGAGACGGCTCCGAATTCACATTTACCGTGGAACAAAGAATCGTTGATAAAACACCTGTCGGACCATTTTCGGAACAGACGCAAACCGAAGTTAAAGGTCCGTATGTACCGCTGTTTATCGCACCGGATGCCGACATACTTATAGTTGATGACAATCCCATGAGTATAAATGTAATAAAGGGTTTACTGAAGGCAACCAGGATATTTGTCACAACGGCAACAAGCGGTCAGGAGTGTCTCGAAAAGCTTAGTTACAGTAATTTTGATATTGTCCTTTTAGATCATATGATGCCGGGACTGGACGGAGTGGAAACGCTCGAAAAGATACGTGTTACTCATCCGGACCTTCCTGTTTATGCACTGACATCCAATCTTGCTTTGGGAGAGGATTATTACATTTCAAAAGGATTTAACGGGCTGATAACAAAGCCTGTTGATACCGAGTTACTTGAAAAGACCATTTTAAAACATCTCCCGCCGCAAATGGTCATGAAAAATGAACAGGATGAACTGACCGGCCGCCTGCCCAAAGATTTTGAGTGGGTATATGAAGTAAGAGGCATATCCGTAGAAGAAGGGATCAGAAATTCCGGAGGTATCGCATCATTTATAAATTCGATCAACCTGTTTTACGAGACCATAGATGAAAATGCAGATATGCTGGAAAAAGCATTCGAAAGCGGAGATTATCAATTATTGACCAATAAATTATACGCATTAAGATCATCCGCCAAGATAACCGGTGCCACCGAACTGTTTGAACTTGCGAGCAGGATGGAAAACGCAAGTAAGGAATTAAATATCGGATTTATTGAAGATAATGCACAAAAACTCTTGGAAATCTATCGGGGATTTAAAGATAAGCTTTCCAAACTGAACAACAAATAGGCCCGGACTCTTAAAAAACGGTTGTTGGGAGAATAAGTTACATGTTGCAATTCATGATCGCTCACCAATTGAATATTATGCAGATGCTGACCGGTATATGCGGACTGTTGGCTTTTCTTATACTGCTTTCAAAAGCTCTTACCAAAAAAAGACGTCAGGTGCTTATACTTATGCAGCTTACAGGTATGTTTCTTATCACCTTTGACAGGCTGGCATATATCTATTCGGGAGATACAAGCCGGACCGGTTTCTTTATGGTGAGACTCTGTAATTTTGTCGTATTTTTCCTTACCTCTGAGGTGGTACTTGCTTTTAATCTCTATCTTTCGGATCTTCTCGTTAACGAAGGCGGACAGAAGGTATTGCCCAAAAGGATAAGTGTAGTGAATATCATGGCGATCATCGGAATGCTTTTGATAATCATTAACCTTTTCACGGGTATTATCTATTATTTTGATGAGCTGAACAGATATCACAGGGCACCTTGGTTCATAGTCTGTTACATTATTCCGGTAGTCGGTCCCTTAATACAGTTTAGCGTGATATTGCAGTATAGGAAATGTTTTAATAAGATCATTTTCTATTCACTCTTAATGTATATTATTGTTCCGATAATCGTTGCTGTCATACAGATATTTACATACGGAGT
>CACZSE010000230.1 GCA_902783735.1 uncultured Lachnospiraceae bacterium | reverse complement strand
CTCCGTTTGAGAAACCGGCGCAGAATACATGTTTTTTATCGAGCGAGTACTCATCAACAAGATAGTTTACGAGAGCTTTAATGAATCCAACATCGTTATAATCAGGCTCAAGCCTTCCGTAGTTCCAGCTCCTATAGTTTCTTCCGGCCTTCCCGTTGGAAGTTCCGCTAACATAGCAGACAGCGTATCCCTTCGGAAGCGCTTCATCATCAAAACAGCTGGTGCGGCGAAAATTTTCGGCTGAATCACCAGATCCGTGAAGCATCACGATGAGCGGTGCGTTCTTACTCTCCTGTGGAAGACTGATGACAAAGTCGTGCTTCACATCTTCAAAAGTACAGGTATACTTGTTGTCATTTTCAAGCACTACATTCTCAAGTTTGGGACCCGATGACGCGCATCCCGCAAGGATGCATGCAGCCGTGAGCCCGATCAACATAAGCGTTAAACAAATTATCTTCTTCATTTCCCTCCCTTTCCCGGGGCTCTTCCCCGAACTGATCGATAGCATCAACCCCTATTCATGAACTATATGGTGGATAATATCTTTTATTTCATTGATAGAGTAGCCTTTGTTATTTATAGGCATAATTCTCAAAACTAGTATAACAAATATAAGAAAAAATATCATTACATATCAGATGTATGACAATAATCGGGAGAAAACTCATGCTGCTCTATTGAATAATGCTTTACCATCGCAAAAATATCTTCATTAATAATCTTGTTATCTGCTTTTATCAAACCAGTGATACTTCCGATTCAGCAATACCATCAGTACCGTATATATAATCGCAGGCAGTGTGGTAATAAGAATACTCCCAACGGTTACATCTGTCTGAATACGGTCAATGCCGATGCCGGCAAAGAAAAAAGCCGCAAAATTATTTGCTACATGAATTCCGCTTCCGACCTCAAGTCCAAAGCTGTACCATGCCAGAAACGAAAGCACTACCCCCATCAATGCAATAGCAACTCTGCCAAGTCCGTTATAAGGATGCATTGCCGTAAACACAGCCGCTGAGATAATGACACCTATAGCAGGAACTCTTGTCCATGAGGATACTGTCTGCATCAAAAATCCTCTGCAGATATACTCTTCGGCGATACACTGAAACGGCCACAAAATAAGCGTCAGAAGAAAACCGAGAAGCTCAAATCTCATCTCTATATGAAAACCCTGTGTTGCTACGATATAGATGAACTGCGGAATAACTGAGACGATGAATCCTATTCCCAGACAAATGAAAAACAGTTTATGATTCCACCCACCACGCGACGATGATACCGTTTTGATTGAACGTTCTTTAGTTACCAGTAATCCAAGTTCCAAAGACGGAAGTAATATTGCGACCATGCCCATGCTTCTTAATACACCGGTTGCGGAATAATTGTTGAAAGATTCATAAGTTTGCTTGTTCAGAGATTCCAGATAATCCATGAATCCCATATCCGAGCGCTGAAGAAAATAGCAAACCACATATATAAGTGTGGATAGCACAAGGAAGAGCACAAATGTCATCAACGCCGTAAGCAACGGCTTAAACCACCTATATTTTTCCAGCTTCCTCGGGTATGTTGTATACTCTGGAATCGGAGCATTTTGCCTGTCCATAAACACAATGAGTTCCTCCTTTGTCAATCTTTTGATATAACTGCATTCAATAATACTTTTTTCTCTGAAAAGCCACATTTTTATATTTGATTAAACAAATATAATCGACTAACCAAATTCTAACATAATTATTAATGAACTCAAACCCAAATGGGAACATGACCGATAGTGTGCAGGAAAGATCTCCACACAATTGTAAAAGGACATATGCATGCATACAGTATCTTCATGGAGTTGATGTAAAGACCATACAGGCCCAACTTGGACATTCTAGCGCACAACAGACCTGGGATCATATCAGGGATATCGTAGACAGTAATACAAGAGCTCAGAGATTGGAACAGGGATGTATCTTACAGAGTAATGAATCAGATATAGCCTGAAATGTAAAAAAAATGCGAGGTGAACACAAAGAAAAAACCCTGTAAAGTCTCTACTTTACAGAGTTTCTATCGAGCGCGAGACGGGACTCGAAGGGGTCAGTGGCCCGCAAACCCGCATAAACACTGAAAGGAGGGCACGCTATCAACCCGGTGTATTCAACATGTATTCAACGCCCCATCCGAATTTATGTAAACTAATTCGCTATTTATCGTCAGTTATAGAGCCTTCTCCATCTGCTTGTACCATTCAGAAATTATAGTATATGCTTTTTCGAGCTGAGGATATTTTACAACGATATGAACGTCATATCTTCCTTCAGCTTCCCAGGAAGAAATAACCATCGCATTCTTTAATACATACTCAGGCACTATCAGACTAATGTCCTTTGATCTGGCATAATCTATAATGTACTGAAGATCGTGTTTATATAAACGAGAATAGTCTATTTCAGCATCTGCTCTGTAAATCTGAATCTTGATCAGTTTTTCTGCGGCTTGCTGAAGATGATAACCGACCTGTCCCTTTAAATATTTCGCAAGTTTAGGCTTTGAGTTTTTGGCTTCAGCCAATGCATTTCCAGCAACAACTATATCAGCCTTTATCTGAAGTTTATTGAGCTCTGGTATGCTGGCATCATTCCTTGACATATATTACCTCACCCTTTTCGATATCATTCATAATGCTTTCTGTATAATTTTTCCCGGATTTAAAATACAAAATATCATAACCCTGGTTGTAGTCATCAAAAGCATATAATTGCCCAGCAAAATCACGATAACTCTTAGAAGTAAGTGCTTTACTCTTAGAAGCAGATCCAAAGACAGCGATATCGATATCAGACGTTTCTTTGCATCTTTCCATAGTACTTGAACCAAACAGCACAATCCTATCAATATATCTGCACTTTTGAGCAGCATCTGCTATATTGTATATGTATTTTTTCTTAATATCTGCGACTCTTATATTTCTGTCACCGATTTTAATGTTTACAATCTTACACATTTGGCTACCTCAAAGTTAGATCTCTTCTTAATCAATATACTATCATATGGATAAAGCAAAATAAATGATTTTCTTAATCTACATCATATACGGATCATGATTCCTCCACCT
>CACZSE010000229.1 GCA_902783735.1 uncultured Lachnospiraceae bacterium | reverse complement strand
TGCGATGAATTCATCACCGTTTATCGTTCCCTGTACATTGTTGTCTGCATCAAGACATCTGAACGCATCTTCTCCGTCACGGTTTTTGCCCATACTCTCCACAGAACCGCCTTCCATATCTATTCCTTCTGCACGATCAAGCGCACCGACCGCTTCCGAACTTCCGAAATTCTTAAAGTCATCGGCTGCCATTGTCTCACCCTTGCTCATAGAGTTGCCGACCTGCATCGCCATAGCATCACCGCCATCAGGACTGGCTCCGAGGGATTCAAAGTTTCCATCTGAGAACATGCCCTCTCCTGCAAGTGTTCCTGTAAATGACTTTCCGCCTCCACCGCCAACAGAGTCTGCCCCTCCTGTAGGTGTAGCATTGACCTTAACACCTGAATGTCTCTGTCCGTCTGCACCGAATTTCTCAACATAAGAAGCATCATTGACTTTATAACCGCTTCCCATGATAGCCTGAGCTCCTTCTTTGAGTTTGTTATTGGAAAGAGCCTTCATTGCGTTCTGTGCATCCTTGTCAGCCGGATTACCCATAGCTTTCTGCATGATACCGGCTGCTTGCTGACCGGAGATCATATTGTCATTAACCTTCATGCCCTGAGCTCCAAGCGTAGAACACAGATTAAACGCAGAGTTTGCCGGATCTCCTTTGCCTTTAAGGATATCGTTTGCTCCGGCTCCAAGAGCAGAACCGGCTTTAAACATACCCATACCCTTAGCATTTCCGCCTGCAGCTAGAGCAGCACCGCCCTGCTTGAGAAGATTGCCTCCAGACTTACGCATATCGTTTGCGTTTCTTAAAGCATTAGCAAGATTTCTTCCTGCTCCTCCGACAGCTGACGCGATTCTTGCCCCTCCTGTAGCAACACCTAAGCCCATCGATCTTAGTATTCCGTCAAACTTGACTCCAAAATGCAATAACTCAAGTAAGAAGATATATTGCAATACGGACATGTCCGTCATAGTTCCGACTCCGGTAAGAAGGCACGCCTTAAACCATATGATGTTAAACAGCATTACAATAAAACTAGAGAATAGTGTTCTTAAGTATGATTTGAATATCTGAGATGTATTGTTTGAGACTATTGTTCCACCAAAAGCAGAAAACAGTAGTAAAAGTACTACCGTAACGATGTACCTCGAAACCATTTCTGCGTAGAGCTTAAAGAATCCTTTTAATACTTTCCATATCGCTATTATCTCGATAACGATTATTACAAATCCGACACCCGGGAGAACCGAAGACACTATGGAACTTAAAAGCCTTACAATCAGGCCGTCTATCATCTCACCAAGTAATGTAAAAATATTAGATGAGCTTCCCATAGCCGTTGACAGGGCATGCGAAACATATGTTGTATGGATTATATCTATGAGATTTATGATCGTATCTACTATTACTTTGCATTTATAACTGATCGCGATAGCAACACCATATCTGACCGTCAGGCTTATCGGGGTATCCTTAGAGTCTGTGATCTTACCGGAAAAGAAGTATGTGAACATACTGAACCCCCAGATCAGCGTAGAAAAGAACATCCCGACAAATATACCGAACCCTTCTAACAGATCCGCCGCAGAAGCTCCCGCAAAATTCGTATTGTTAACAAATGTATCAAGCTGCGGTCCCCATGGCGCGGTAAAGATATTGCTGACACCATCAAGGATTCCACCCATGACTTCTCCGCATGTCTGATTAAGTGCATCGAAGATCTCGTTTGTGATATTGTCTGTGACTTCTGTCGCTATCCACGAGAAGAATCCACTCTTTACCTTTGTTGTAGCAAAAAGAAATAAAAGCAGAACCGCACACATTGCAAACGCGATCTTCTTCCATCTTGGTATCGAGTAATAATAATTCTCAATCATACTAACTTCTCCTTATAAAAAAAGACTTCCCAGATAATTGAGAAGTCTTTAATAATCTCTATTTGGCTTATCTTTAGAACAGACCTTCAATCGTCGATACAAGATTTCCTTTTGTTACAAGAACAATAAGTGCGAATGCCAGACAGCATCCAATAAGGATGTGTTTTTCTGTTTCAAACTTCTTCTGGTCACGTGTAAAGAACATTGCCACACCGCATATTACAATTGCGAGCGGGAATAATACCTTTGCTAACGTTACAAGCTTTGACTGCAAGTTTGATACTGCGGTACTTGCTGAATCAAATGCATCCGAATAAACCAGTTGGTTTGCCCTTAATACTGCCAACGCACCGAATGCAGATGCCTTCGCAGCAATCTCTCTTGCTTTTGACTTTGTTAATGTAAACATCTTTTTCTTCCTCCTAAATATGGTTTGTTTTTTTTCAGTGCGTTTGGTGTTTTCATAAAAGAAAAGCCAGTAGTATGTCTAATGACACAATACTGGCTCAACTTTAACAAAATCACTACACTAATAACAATAATAATATAATATTTATTTTTATCATTGTCAACATGTTTTTGCTAAACACCGAACGCCGCCAGTGCCTCGTTCATATCGTTCATATCTTGTTGGTCAATAAAATCAGACTCACCTACCACTTTCGATGACCCCTTTTGTTTTGCAGGTTTTATGGGTTGAGACATTGCCATATTATCAGCCAAAGTCATCATCATTGGATTCATTGGTATCATCATCATCGCTGCATGACTGTTTATTGTTTGCATCTCTAACAGGGTCATGTATTTTTTAAATATTTCTTTATTCAGGCTTTTGATGTCGATCCTGTTTCTAGTTATATAATCGTGGACTAATAGACCTAGAAACTTTGCCTGTTTATGACCACACAGATCAAGAATCGCAATACACTCTGACTGATATTCATTTTCCTCGTCAAGATATAAGCACTTTTGTTTATAACTATCCGGTTTTTTATATTCTTTTTTCTTCTGTGCCATAGCCCCTCCTTATAAGCAGCTTGCGTATGCCTTTGCGTTTGCATTTATATCTGTGATGATCTCAGGATTGTTTATTCTGTCATCATTTCTGATACTGTCTTTTAATAGGAGAGCTCCTCCGCCAAAGAACACTACCGGATAAAGCGACAGCTTGATTCCCTGCTGAATACATCCACTTATCATATCCTTGTAGTATTTTTTAGCGTTTTCTTTTATCATTGTCGTTATCTTTTCAGGAAGTACCGTTTCCTCTTCTCTTAAGACATCTTCAACGAGCACCTCATCTAACATCTCTCCATATGATCTTTGGATATCTGCACATATCTTTCTATACATGACCCTAGTTCCCATTTCTAAAGAGAAACAGTTATTTACATCAGGCTGACCTTTGCTTACGGGAACCACATCAACCGTTCCACCACCAATCCCTACAATGTAATAATCTTTTTTCTTAGCCACCAGGCTTTCTTTGTTTTTATATACAGCAGTAAAATCTTGTGGAAACAGCTTTATCTTCTCTACTCTGAATCTGAATTTAAATTTCCTGTAAGTAAACGCCACTTCTTCTGAGAACTTCCTGTTGTAATAGTCGAGCGTCTTGGAAGCCAGCGAATTAAAATGCCCAGGCGGAAGTCCTAGTCCCAATTCTATGGCCCTATATTCATTTAATTTATCCTGAAGAGATTTACCGTATTCACCTTCTAATTCTTTCTTTGCTATGTAAAGAAGCTCTTCTGCAATACCAAATAAAGTTAAGATCAAACACTGATCATCGTTTGTCTTATCAGCGACATATGGTCTTCTTTCCGAAATGTCCGGAACATACCATGCATTACCGTATTCCAATACCTTTGTAGCTATCTCCGGTTTTGTTTCATATTTCTTGTATCCGCTTATCACGGTACAGTTTTGTGTTTTGGTATCATAGTTTCCTACATCTACACCTATCTTTATAAGCTCCATAGTTATATGCTCCTTTCATTGATAACTTTTACATAAAGTTATCATATAACTATAAATATATCAATAGTTTTATTATGATTTTTTATATTTTTACGATAAAACCTCTGCTTTTTGCATGTTTAGCATGATTCGTATATTAGAATTGTGTTCACAGTGAACAAAAAAAGAGCGGAGATTTTCTCCACTCTTAAGTAATTCATATTTTTTTTAGAGGCTTATCTCTCTGTTTGCTTTAAAATCCGTATAGGCTTTTGCCAGTTCCTCCGGAGTAAAGGTTATCTCCAGTGTCTCGAATGATATTCCTCTTGACTCTACTACTTCAATAAACTCATTAAAGTCTTCTTTTGTCTTTATTCTCTCCCATGTCTTTATCGCTATCTCGTTGCGATTTTCTTTTAGGTTGTTCTGGAGTTCCTTTATTATCTTAGCATCTTCGGCACTTCCCTCCGCTACTTCGACCTCTCCATATCCTTCTTCGATACACTTTATTATCCAACCCATATAGTTCTTTATAAAAGGTTGCCTATCAGCCATTTCGATAGCACGTCTGACTTTTTTAAAATCACCTCCGGCTTTAATGCCGAGCAGATCGATGTCTTCTTTAGTAAGATAATTGTGATCTACGAACTCCATATAAAATTCCGGATCAACATCAAACGGTATCTCAAGCTGTCTATCTGATAAAGCTTTAAAATTCAAAAGCTTGTTCTTTTCAGTATCGTCCTGAACCATCATAGGCTTGTTCTTGTATATTCTGAACTTTATTATCCCTGTGGTTCGTCCCTTCTTGATGGTCTCAAACTCAAATCGTATATTTGCCTTTTCTTCCAGTTCTTTCTGGGCGGGTTGAATGACTTTTAGTCTAAGATCAGACCACTTCTCGTATTTTCGGTCCTTCTTCTCTAAAAGGTTGTATATCGCATCCCAGTCTACATGTTTTCCGGATTGTCCCAATGCAGCTTTAACTTTTTCGTTATCACTGTTTGCCAGTCCTATGATAAATCTAAGTTCCGATATATCATAAGTAACTTCTGTATATGCACCTTCTTCATCAGGAATCTTATACGCTTCCTTTTTTAACAGCTCGTACAATCTGAATGAAGCATTCGATTTTACTTCTATAAGAACCCTCTTTTCCAGAGGTGTGAAGTTCTTTTCTAATCCGAGTATATGATTTTTTAGATCTGGATTGAACTTTATCGTAAATACTCCGTCTATGTAATCGGCTGACGGTACAATACTCATGGCCTTAAAGTTACCTTTTCCATCTTCAAGGAACATGGTATGTCCTACAATGCTCTTTGCCATCTTCTTAAGATCTCGATAGATATGAGCTTCATCCGATATTATCTTCTTTAATTCTCCTGGGTATAACTTGGCTACAAGCGGATAATCCTTATCGCTCGCATTTATCTCTATTTTAGACAAGGCTATGATCATAATCTTGTCTTCTGTCAGTGTAGCCATGTACTTTGAACTGATCAGATCATTGGATTTAACCAGGGTAACGCCATTTGCTATCTCTTGGCTGAGTGATTCGCCATATCCCACTTAATTATCCCTCATTTTCGCACTTTTTTGCGGTGCTTAGTTCTATTAACCCGATTTACATAATACATCTTGTTCAATCGTAAACCAAAAATTCGCTCTTGTCAACTCAAAAAGCGAATTTTTGGTGTGAAAACAAACCATTTTTTCGCTTTTAAGACACTTTTTAAATCCTTCAGGGAGATTTTCATATTAAAAAGGCGAATTTTTGGTTGAAAAAGAAACCATTCTTTCGCCTTTGGTATAAAAAGCGAATTTTTGGTTTCTGCTCATTCTAAAAGCGAATCTTTGGTGGTTGTTCCAACCATTTCTTCGTCTTTTCCTATTATATTACAACCTTTTAGACCACTTTCATCTTAAAAAGCGATTTTTTGGTGGTAAATGCAAACCATTTTTTCGCTTTTAAGTATGAAGAGCGAATTTTTGGTTGTATTCTACTCCTAAAAGAGAATATCTGGTGGTTTTACCATCCATTTCTTCGCCTTTCATTACCATTTTATATGTTTCTGGAACCATTTCATCTTAAAAAGCGAATTTTTGGTGGTAAAGCCAACCAATTATTCGCTTTTCATCTCATGGTATGTATTTATGATTATCTAAACCTACCAGATTTTCGCTTTCTTCCATATATCTTAAGCTTGTTATATACTCCAGAGTATCACGTTCCCAAATGATGATCCCCGGGGGTTCGAAAAGCGAATTTTTGGTTTACTATCGCAACCATATTTTCGCT
>CACZSE010000228.1 GCA_902783735.1 uncultured Lachnospiraceae bacterium | reverse complement strand
TCCCACTGCCATGTCGGAATAACCGCTGAAATCAAAATATATCTGTAACGAATAACTGAAGATCAGTACCAGAGCCGAAAGAGCTCCTATCTCATCAAGTCCCTGATATCCTCCGTCAACGATCAATGCTATCCCGTCGGCAATAAGAACCTTTTTTGCCAGACCCAATGTAAATCTGCACAGTCCTTTAAAAGCATATTGGAGATCAAAGTTCTTTCGTGAGCTGTCTCTTAACTGTGGTATAAACTCTTCCTGAAGCACTATCGGTCCCTGTACAAACTGCGGATAAAAACTTATATATACCGCATATTCCAAAAATCCGATATGCAGATCTTTATCTCTGTAATGATCGACAAGGCAGCTTATCTGCTGGAACGTATAGAAACTGATGCCCAGTGGCAAAATAAGATGAAGCAGGCTGTAATCCTTAGCAAATATCTCATTCACATTATCTATTAAAAAATCAGTATATTTGAAAAAAATAAGAACGGCGACATTTAATATGATGCCCACAGTCAGCAATCTCTTTCTGTTAAGCGATGCATTTTTTGTTTTTGGGCCGTTGGAGTTCATAAGATATGAAATGACGTAATTAAAACATATGCTGGGGATCAGAACCGCAAGATATCCCACGTTCATATATCCGACGAAAAACAGACTCACCGAAAGCAGCCAAATGAGCCCATATTTTATATTTATTCTGTTGAGAATATAGTATCCCGCTATGCTCAAAGGCATCATAAGGAAAACAAATGCATAGGAATTGAAAATCATACTACGTTATATTTACCTTAAAATCTTTCTCCACAGATCTATTATCGCCCCGGATTCGTTTGTCTTAAGTATCTCAGTGGCATTTTTCGACAATTTCAGTCTCAACTCAGAGTTATTTATCAACTGCTCCAGCCTGTCCTTCATGGCGTCCACATCACCCACCGGAGTGAGAAGCCCGTTTACTCCGTCGTGAATGAGACTTTTCGGGCCACCGCACGGGCAATCGGTCGATATGACGGGTAATCCGAGTGCCATGGCTTCCATAAGTGCATTGGGAAGACCTTCCGTGTCTGAAGGAAGAACATATATAAACGCATCGGCAATATCCTCGGCTACGCGGGAACTGTCACCCGGCAGCTTTACTCTGTCTTCAAGTCCAAGCCTGACGATCTCGTTTTCAAGTTCTTCTCTGTAGGGACCTTCACCGTAGATTATAACCTCCGTGTCAGGATGATCATCAGCGATCTTTCCAAATGCATCGATCAGCAGCTTATGATTTTTATAATCATACAGTCTTCCCGATGCCACGATCTTTTTAGTACCGCTATTATAAGTGTCATTTCCCTCATTGTTCTTTTTATCCCTCAATTCCTTTGCCTTATCCGCAAATTCATCAAATATCGGGTTGGAAATGATAATACATTTTTTTCTGAGGTTTTCAGGGAAAAAATCCCTCTGATACTCCGTCTGGCAGACGATCTTTTCCGAACACAGCATTGAAAACATCAATAGTATTCGGTTTTTTCCATTGCTGTAATCGTCGTAGGGATTCGATCTGACCGCGGCTATTACCTTATAGCCCGAAAACAAGGTTGCGATCACTGCTCTTATGGCACTGGACAACATAAACACAACAAATCTGTCCGGTTTTTCTTCTCTGACACATCTTCTTATCTCTTTAAGTCGTGATATTGCAGATGTATCCGTCATCCTGTTTTCCAGATTTATTCGTCTGATCCCTTCCGGCAATCCATATTCTAACGAATCCGTCTTGTCAGTCATAATGACGACTTCGGTTTTTTCGTCATTATTCAGTTTTTCGGCAACGGTCAGCAGAACATGTTCTGCGCCGCCTTTATTCAATGAATGTATATAAAATAATATCTTCATGCTACTAACGATCATCCGTAGGAAGATGTATCATATCTCCCAACAGCTTTTCCTGTTCTTCATCAAGGAATACTTCAAATCCCGAGCCATCGAAAAAGGTGATCTCTCCAAAATAGATCCTGTCTTCTATCACATACCAGTCGACTCTTACATGATACATGCCTTCAGCTATCATTTCCGATAACCTGAATATCTCATCCATGCACGCCGGCTTGTCCCTATGTTCATGTAACATCGGCAATCCCAGCTGTTCTATCGGCAGAGGCTTCCAATCGCGATCGTAAAAAGTCTGGGTATGAAGTTCTCCCTTTATAAACCTGTTTTCGTGAACCTCCGTAACTAGAGCCCTTCCGTTAAAACACATAACCTTGTAGTCCTTAAGGTCTTCGGATATACCTTCTGTCATATATTTTTCAATGATGATCCTCGCCGGCACATCCTTATAAGGCCACTCTCTGTACGCCTTATAATAATTTCTGCGCATAGCTTCTTTTATTCTTGCCTCGGCACCGTTTTTATCCCATGTGTCTTTATCTCTGCATATTTCCACACTTCCGGAGTCGTGCGTACATTTGATAACAAACTGTGACGGAAGCTTATCAAAATCTATTTCTTCCCAGCTGTTAAATACGCCATAGCAGGGGATCAGATACTCTCCGCCGATCTTGTCGGTAATATATGCTCTTACGTCATACTTATCAACCATGATTCTGTATTCGTCTTTTCGGTCATGAAGTTTGATCCACTGAAGCTTTTCATTGTACAAAACCGGCTTTTTCAGATCACATTTCTTCTTAAGTTTTGCCCTGTAAAGCATCTTAAGATACAGTGCATCCGGGACCCAGTCAAGATAACCCTTTGCCGCCGGAGAAGTGATAAAATATTCTGGATTTTGAAAAAACGCTCTCAGCTTGGACATATATCCATAACCTTTCTTCACATTGTCGATAACCTGTAAAAAAGCCCTGACACAGTACATATTAGTGTACCACATCAGGGCTTTTTTGTACATTACAGGGCTTCTATTGTTCTATCCTCTGAATTATCTGACTTGCCACATGTTCGGCTATTATTGTATATCCCTCTTTATTACAATGTATCCCGTCATAGACATATTTCGCATTTATATCAGGGTCATGTGAATTGAGGATATTATTGTTATACATATCTATGACTTCAAAGCTGTAAGCAGGTGCTATTGTATTTATCGCTTCCGCAAAACTTCTCTGCTGAACCATATTTCCCGGATCCACAGCATATACCGCATCGTTTAATATGGTCGAAGGCGGATTGATATAGAGCATCTTACAGTAATGATCATCGTTATGATCGCGGTATGTCCATTCCATACGGCTTAACATATCATCAAGATCTCCGCAGAATGTACCGACAGTCATTCGTTTGTCATATTCGATCTCACCAAACTGCCACTTGTCTTCAAAAAGCATGTCATTGCTTCCGCCCATGACAATGATGATATCACTGTCTGATTCTATATCCGCCCATCTCTTGCACATCGGATAATGATCAACACAGCAGCTGACCGTAGAACCTCCGATCCCGAGGTTAACAACCTCTTTACATCCCAGAATATCCTTCAACTGTTTTGGCCAGTTGTATTCTTCCTTTTCACCGTCATCAAGATTGCTTCCTGCGGTTATACTGTCGCCCAGGACCGTGATCTTTACTTTCGAAAAATCTATCGTACTGTTATCTATGACCATTTTATCAAATGCATTTACCGCCATGGTCTCGTCATAAGATGATCTTACCTGAAGCTTATCCTCGATCGTCATATCGGAATTTATTGAAGGATAATCTTCGATCCATCTTACCGGTGCCGACCTTATGCTTCCCGGAGGAATGATCTCTTCAGTAGTATCTTCTTTCTCTTCCTGTTTCTCTGCAACAGGTGTCGGTTCTTCGGGGGTAGGTGCGGGGGTAGCCTTTTTATCTACCATGTCCTGATACTTTAATTTGGCTTCCAGATCATAATCGGCATTCGAATCTGTTTCAGCGGTCTTTTCATCTATGCTGTCCTGTTCGTTAATTTCAGCCTTTGTATCAAAAAATTCTGTATCTGTTATTAAATTCTTTAAATGGATAGTGCTGAGTGTGAGGATCACACCAAGCAGTACACATCCTATTCTTATCAACCACTCTTTCATATCGGCCTCCTCTTCACTAAACATAATAAGTGATGATTCTAATAAAAAAGCGAAGCATTGTTTAAGATTTTATTAAGTTTTTGACCACGCCGATGAGTGCGATGTAGAAAAATGCGAAATTGTAGATCATATATCTGGTTATACACTGGATAACAAGCGACGTTCCGAATACGGTTCCGCATATAACAACTATCACCAACAGCATTGTCAGAGCATTTTTGTTGTGAATGTCCCTTATGAGCAACAGTACTGCGCCGATCATCGCGATAAAATACATGAGAAGCGCATAAAAAGGAAGTACCGATCTTTCAATCGCTATACTTCTGACAAATCCCATGGAAGCGATCACAAAATAGTTGGAAAGATACTTTTTTATCACATGCGGTAACAGTTCTTTTGACAATTCCGAACAGAGTCTGTCTTCAAGGATCATCAAACCAAGATAATCGCTCTCATCAACAGAATATGAAGTATAGATCAGACCTCGCATGGCAGGATCTATGATATCAAAATTGATCGTCTCATGCCCCGCTTCATGGAAACGAGCTCTGTCGATCACATTTCCCTCAGCATATTTAACAGATAAGCCCTCACGGTCTGTCTGACGTATGATATCGATAAATACATCTCTTTTTGCGGGATCATTAATGTATATGGCATCTTCTTCATCACATACATAGGCAATATTTGCCAGCAGCATGGGGCCGGAAGAAACAGTCTTTACGGCATATCCGCTTTCGATACTATTGTAGGCAACCGTAAGTACGCTCCTTAATGCCAGTGTCAATAAGATAAAAATGCAGTATATGAGCATTTGTTTCAGCTTACTCTTAATATCGCAGTTTTTGTTTTCAATGGTCTTAAAGCAGGCTGTCAATAACAATATCGGCATGCAAAGTATCATCTGACCCCTGATCATCGAAAGAACAAGTGACAGGATCAAAGCCGCAACAAGTGCTGATCTCTTTTTACCTTCATCATTGTAAATATCCCACAGGATACCCATGAGTATGGTAAACCATACATAATAGATCGAGATCGATATCCCCTCGGTCATGATCGTATTGGTAATGATAAGATGTGTTTTGGAGGCAAGTGGCGTGAGCAGGTGCGGTATAAGAAGCAATGAAAGTGATACAAATTTAAAAATGCCTTTAAAACCGTATATCTTTGAAATCCGTCTGCAGCTCCAATAAGTACATATCACCGCCAGTATGTTTTGAAAAACACCGAGTGCCGTTCTGTAAAAATCCTTAAACACAAACTGTAATAACTGCAATAAAAGAGAATATATCGGTTCCCTCATTGGAAACTGATGTTCATACTGAAAGCTGTCTCCGCACTCGGCCACATCAAAAAACAACATAAAGAAACCGAATAATATTATCGGTATCAAAAGCAATACTATGTCCGATCTGTCATCAAAGATCTTTATCCTGTCTTTTGATCTCATAAAAATCCGCCTCAGAGTAATAACTGTCTCATCTGATATATAATATAATATTTTTTCGTTTTTGCCCACCTTTATTAAATCCGGCAAACATGCTAAACTAGGATTAGCGGACAAAGTCCGACAAATGATCGTTTCAAGCGATCGATCATCCGATGAAACAGAGGGATATACACATGAAGGTTGTTATACTTGCCGGGGGATACGGTACACGAATAAGTGAAGAAAGCCACTTAAAGCCAAAACCAATGATAGAGATCGGTGATAAACCGATACTCTGGCACATCATGAAGGAATACTCACATTACGGTTTTAATGAGTTTATCATATGCTGCGGATATAAACAGCATGTTATAAAGGAATGGTTTGCGGATTACTATCTGTATAACAGCGATGTTACATTTGACTTCGCAAATCACAATGAAATGACCGTGCATCAAAACGTATCGGAGCCATGGAAGGTCACACTGGTAGATACCGGGTTGGATACCATGACGGGAGGAAGGATCAAGCGTATTCAAAAATATGTCGGGAATGAGACATTTATGCTGACATACGGCGATGCAGTCTGTGATATAGATATCTCAAAGGTTCTTGATTTTCACAGATCACATCACAAGATCGCTACCATAACCGCAGTTCCTGTCGGACAAAGATTCGGAGTCCTTACTCTTGATGAAACCGACAGCATAACCGCCTTCCGTGAAAAAAGCGAGATAGACAGCAGTTATATCAACGGCGGATACATGATCATGGAGCCGAAGGTATTTGAATATCTGAAGGACGATACTACCGTATTTGAAAAGGATCCGCTCAACAGACTGTCTTCGGAAAACGAACTTAAAGCATATAAGTATAAAGGCTTTTGGCAGTGCATGGATACAAAGCGGGAAAAGGACATGCTGGATGCCATGTGGAACAATGGAGATGCCCCATGGAAAGTCTGGAAATAAAAAAGAGATCTGCGGATCTCTTTTTTATTTGCTTATGATGTTATCAATATATTCCTTCCACATAAGATTAACTTTTTGCGGTGAAAGCTTATTTCGTATAAGAGTCGCTTCTTTTCCGATCTCTTCCCTTAGATCGTCATGGTCCATAAGCCTCTTTAACTGCTTTTTTAATCCTTCAATATCATCTACCGGAATAAGGATCCCGTTTTTACCCTGAACGATCAGATCTGCAGGTCCCCCGCATGGACAATCCGATGAAATGCATGCTACCCCCAGAGCCATGGCCTCTATCAACGCATTGGGCATACCCTCGCGCCTCGACGGAAGGACAAATATTGAAGATCCTCTGAGATACTCATCAACCGCTTCAACCTGTCCGTGAAATATCACGGATCTGTCAGCATATTCCTTTTGCAGGCTCTCTTTTCTTTCGCCGTCTCCGTATAGGTGAAGACTCCAGTCAGGATAGTCTTCTTTAATGGATCTGAATGCTTCCAGAACCATTTTTTGATTTTTATTATCATCTATTCGTCCAACCAAAGCTATCTCACGCTTTCTTTCATGGACAGCATCATCCTTCATGAACCGACTGTCAACGGAATTTGGCATAACAACAGCCTTTGACTTAAGATAGGATGGCAAATACTCAACACCCGCTTTTGTCTGCATGACAATACCCGCCGATGATCTGAACATATAAAAAGATATCAGCTTAAAAAGTCTGCCCTGTAATTCTCTGGCCGGATCGCTTCTTATAGCAACAACAACAGGAATATGCAGAGGTTTTGCACTGGCCAGAGCCATCAGGTTATTCTTACGAATGAACGATATGATGATATCCGGTCTTATCTGCTGCCATATACCACGCAGCTTTAATATCCTGTTTTTCAGATTTTTTACTCTTGAAGCGGTTATTTCCGTATCCGTAATATCAGCGACCATCCTGATAACGCCATCAGGAACAGGGTATTCGGGTTCATCTACAAGTTTTGTCACAATGTATGTCTTATACCCCTGTGCACAAAAATAGGATGCCAGATTGACTATCACGTGTTCCGCGCCGCCTCTTGCAAGACTGCCTATATAAAAAGCTATTGTTTTTCCTTCTTTGTTCACAGCAACTCCAAATAACAGATCGTTTTACTTAAAATAATATTCATACCACTGCTGAAATACCAGATACGCCCAGCATATCTTGGAAAAATTATTACCACTCAACGGACCTGAATCTCCGACTGTCAGATACCTGTTAACGATCTCGCCTACTTTTTGCTGTTCAAACAGTCCCTGGGACTGCAAAAATCCCGTTTCCGAATAGTCCGTCAGTTTCTCTTTTAATGGTCCTCTCATCCATTTATCAAGGGGTACTCTGAATCCCCTCTTGGGTCTGTTCAACAGCTTTTCGGGAATGTAATCATGAGCAATATCTTTTAATATATGCTTTTTATCACCGGACATATATTTAAATTCATGCGGTATCCTGAACGAGAATTCCATAACATCTTTATCAAGTATCGGACACCTGCTCTCAAGGCTGTATTTCATTGAAGCCCTGTCGACCTTGAACAGTATATCGGCGGGCAGATATGTATCCATATCGAGCAGCATTCTCTTTATCTGCCAATTATCCGTTTCATATCTGTTTTCTGTTTCATATTTGCACGGTAATGCATCCTTATTAAGCACCATCTGTGTTGCGGCCTTTGCATATTCCATGGAACTGAGCTGCGTCTTTGTCAGAGCGCTTCTGTTCTCGATTATCAGTCTTACCTTAAAAGGAAGTTTCTCATATGCTCCGGATCTGTCAAAATGAGAAAATCTGAACACATTATCTGCCATCCGGCCGATCCCGTCCAGTTTCTGAGCCTGTAACACGTGCTTATATATATTATATCCGCAATAGAATTCATCTCCTCCGTCTCCCGAAAGAGCTACCGTTACTCTTTCCTTTGCAAGGCCCGACACGAGCATTGTCGGGATCTGAGACGAATCGGCCATGGGCTCATCAAAATATACCGGAAGACTTTCAACCAGATCAAACATGTCTTTTTCGGTTATATACTTTTCCGTATGATCCGTTTTAAGATATCCTGCCACTTCCGATGCATATTCGGCCTCATTGTATTCTTTATCACCGAAACCTATGGTAAATGTCTTTACGGGAATATCACTTATCGATGCCGCTATAGCTGTTATTAACGAGGAATCGTATCCCCCACTCAAAAAAGTACCGAGGGGAACGTCGGATATCATTCTCCTTTTTACTGACTCGATCAGAAGATCCTTCAGCATATCCTTTGCTTCAGCATAGTCCGTTATGAGTCTCTCGGAGTTCTTTTTATATACTTTTGAAATGTCCCAGAACTTTTCTTTATCGATCCTGCCTTCCTTAAAAGTGAGTATGGTACCCGGTTCAAGCTTATACACGTTTTCAAATATGGTATCAGGCTCTGCTATATATTGCTGGGAAATATATCTCGGAAGTATCTTCTCGTTTATTTTCTTTTCAAATCTGTCGTAAGCCATGATCGGCTTCAGTTCCGAAGCAAAGATCAATTCGTCATCTTTTAAATAGTAATAAAATGGCTTTTTACCTATTCTGTCTCTTGCAAATATGACCTCATCGTTTTCCCTGTCATATATAGCAACAGCAAACATGCCGTTAAACCTTTCAAAACAGGCTTTACCCCACTTAAGATAAGCAGCGATCAAAAGCTCGGTATCACAGCTGCTTTTAAACGGATAGTCTTTTATCTCTTCCTTAAGTTCCCTGTAATTGTATATCTCTCCATTGTATACAACACTTACCCTTGAAGCTTCAGATCCTTCATATGCCTGTGAATGCATGGGCTGATGCCCCAGTTCGGAAAGATCCAGTATGGACAATCTCCTTTGAGCAAGACCAATACAGTATCCGTTCTTACCTTCATAGATCTCCACACCGCTGTCATCCGGTCCGCGGTGTATCATGGTATCATTCATTCTTTTTAACTGATCCGATGTTATTCTGTTTTTAGATATAAAGCCGCTTATTCCACACATAATGATCTGAAAATCTCAATATACTGCCCCGCTATGTTTCCCGGTTCAAATTTCTTACAGGTCGCTTTTATAATGTCCTCATCCCAGGTCTGTTCCAAAGCAAGTATCGTTTTTTGCGCCAGCATTTCTATGTTATCTCTTTCAATCAGAAAACCGTTTACTCCGTCTTCAACTATCTCAGAAGGACCTATGGGACAGTCATACGAGACTACCGGTATTCCGCATCCTATCGCTTCTATAAGTGAATTTGGCATGCCCTCATACTGAGAACACAGTATCACCACATCGGTATCAGAGTATACATTTTCCATATCTTTCCTGATATCATCAAATATGATGCTGTCTGTCAGATTAAGACTCTCGGCCAGAGAAACCGTCTGCTGCATCAGATGTCCGTTTCCAACTATTCTTAACATTGCATCAGTTTTTTGTTTTTTTATGATATCAAAAGCCTTTATGAGATGCTCCGGCTGTTTTTGCGGATCGATACGCCCAATGAATGTTATCCTGTTATTCCCCGATCCCTTATGATCTTCATCGTTACGTTTTTTTTCTACTCTCTCTATCAGTCCGGTACTTACAGGATTATATATAACCTTAAGTTTATCATCCGAAACCCGGTAAGCTCTCTTTAACATGTTTCCCATAGCCTTACACTGGGCTATTATCACATCCATTTCCTTCATGCGGCTTTGGGCCTTCTTAAGATAGTTTTCCACTACCGGTGAAACATGATCGTCTTTTGAAAGCGAAATGTTAACGTTGTTTAATATCCTTACAACAAGTCTTGTCTTAACAAGCCTCATCTTCTTTAGTTTATCCAGAATGACTGCCATCTCGGTACCGAAGATAAAAAGGAATTCGGGATCATACTTCTTTATATATCTGAACATTGGGATCGCAGCATAGCGTAACCTGCTCACTCCCAGTTCATGTACCTTTACACGTTCATCAAGAAGATGCGTATTGACATCATTTTCAAGATTGAGTACAACTATATGAACTTCATGATCTTTTGCCCATTCATTTGCCAGATTGACGCATACCCGTTCAGATCCGCCAATGCCCATATGAGCGATAAAAACATGTATTTTCAATTTATATTCCCTTACAAATCCTGATAACCCTCAGTTACTCTTTTTCTCATAAAGGTGCTCATAGTAAGCGACCTGATTATTTACGTCATAATCACTTTCCTTCATGAGCTGCTGTATATATCCGTTATCTTTTTTCCGATCCTGCCACAAAGTATCGGGAGCGGTATTTCCAAATATTGAATACAGCTTTTTAGCCCAGGCATCTTCGCCCTTTTCAAGGCTTTCAAATTCAACCAGCTCAGTAGTCTTCACAAGCCTTGTCACCGTATCGGAAACAAGACACTTAAGTCCGCATGCCTGTGCCTCAACCACAGTCCCCGGCATGCCCTCATAGAGAGAAGGGAAAACCAAAGCGTCAAATGCCTGATAAAAAGGCATTATCGGAGATTGTCTCCCGGTAAGTATGATCTTATCCTTTAAAGGAGTATCACCTCTTTTAACACGTAATGAATCTATTTCATATATCTGTTGTTCTATCTGTTGCTGCAAAGGTCCGTCTCCGACTATCATCAGTACACTGTCCGGCCTCACATCAAAAAAAGCTGCAAATACATTTATCAAAAACCGATGATTCTTCGCTTCATGTAAACGTCCGGTGTGACCGATCACAAATCTGTCACCTATGTTGTACTTATTGCGAATCAGTTCTCTTTGCTCATCATTTACCGCATATTCGGATACCTCTATTGCATTCGGCATGATCTTTACCATGTTGTGCGAATAGCTTTCTTCTCCGAATACCGATGCTGCCGCAAGATCCGAGCATGCAAACATCCTGTCGCAGCGCTTGCTCAGGTTTTTTCTCAAAATATTTGTGAGAGTGCCTTTTATGCCACTGTCAACTCCCGCACTTCTGGCATGAGCGATCGTAAGCGGTATACCGCTCGCTTTTGCGATCGGAAGATATATTGAAGCAGTACTTGTCATGTGCCCATGGACTGCTGCATAAT
>CACZSE010000227.1 GCA_902783735.1 uncultured Lachnospiraceae bacterium | reverse complement strand
GACATCATGGTATGTGAAGAAGGATAAGATGCTTCAAGTTCACCTTCAAGTATAACCGGTCTGTAATTGATGATGATCTTTTCAAATAAAATGTAACACGCCAATACACCCGCATACAGTCCGCATAGTATATAAAGATCCTTATCGACTTTGGAAAACCCCTTTTTGATAAATAACTGCATAATACCGAATAGTCCGAAGAATGCTACACTGAGTATGGCAATGTATCCCAAAACTTCGCTGAGGTTATACATAAAATCATTATAAGGAAGGCTGTCAGATACTGCTTTATTTACAGAAGCAAAACCAACCTCACTGTTCTGGGGTCCGACCGGCATGACTCCCACATTTTTAACCAATAGTGTAAATATAATGAATAAAACAAAGCAGCACGCCGAACCGATAAATAACTTTTTATTTATTTTCATACTCTCTCCCTGATATCTATATAAATGAAGGTGCCCACAACTCATCTCTGAATCGCGGGCACTATTGAAGGAATGAAGGTGGAACTAACTATTTTAATGTGTTACCCGATCATGACTATCGGATAACCGTAAATCATTTTGACCTTGATACTAAAAAAACCCCGGCGCCGCGTTGCCGAAGTTCATACATCGCAACTGGCTGCCACATTAGAGGCCCTATAGCTTTGCGTCACAGCCTTTCGACTGCTTTGCCTTTTTGCTCGTCTCTTTGATTTACTGTAGCAATACTATCATATCTTTTTTACTTATGCAACACTTTTTTTTCTATTTTTTCAAAAAGGTGATTTTTGAAAAGCAAATGTCGAAAATACAAACATTTTAAGTGTTTTATCAATTTACATTGTATTTGACTTTTTTCTCCTCACTTAGCTTCGCTTCGGGGAACTGTTTTCTTGCTTCCTCTGTCAGAGCCTTATAATCCTTATAATATGTTCTTTTTATCTCCGCTCTGTTACGGCTTATAAGAACAGAGTCGTTATTCTTCAAATATACAAGTCCGTCATCCACCATAGCTACACACCCGTAGCTCCCTGTCTCATATAACATTAGTCCGTAGCCTGTACAAACAGCCATGAGGCCGCTTTCATCATCACAAACTATAAAATCCACCTGAGAATAGATATCCTGAGTACTTATAAAGTTCTTTGTTTCAATATCCCATATGCGGACTCTGTAGTCATCGCCCTGCATTACGATATAACGGCTGTCATCCGTAAATGCTATAAAAGCATAGAGATAGGACGGGAAAGGAATCTGTGCATAATCTTCCATGGTGTTTGTATCCAGTACCCTTACAAAACCATCCTCGCAACTAAAAGCGATGTATTTATTATCCGGACTCAGAGCAATAAACTCCTCATCATAACTGTTTGCTACCGCAAGCAACTCCTTGTTTGTAAACTCGATCCTTTTGTTTTGTTCTATATCTATGACGTAAAGATTTTCAATTCCCTCAGATACATATATTCTCTTTCCGTCATCCGACAGGATCGCTTTCCCGATAATGTTTTTTGAACTGTACGTATATATAAGCTTTTCGGTATTCAGATCCACTACATAAATATCTTTGTATCCCCAAAGGACTGCCTTGCTTGCATCTTTGGTAAGATAAGCATCAAATGAGGTAAAATAATCATCAATACCCGCAATCTTTATCTCTTTTTCGGTTTTATTGAACGGATCGATCTTCCAAAGCTTTGTTCTGTCATGAACATATGCTTTATCGGGCATCAGCCAGGCTTTATCTATGAAATCACCTTTATCAAATAAATACAGCTGATTGCCTTCACTGTCACTGAAATACATTTTTGTATATTCGTTGTCCGGTTTTAAAGCAAAGTAATTTCCGTCTGTTGATACCGCCTGAGGAAGCATTCTTGTTTCATATGTATAAAAATCCTCTATGTCCGGAGCATCGTGCCATTTAACAATGTGAACATCCGGCGAAGAGTATGAATCAAATACGATCATATCGCTGAATAAGACCGCATCTTTTACTGAATCATTGGTTTCAAAACGATACTCGGAATAAATACGACCTTCCTTAAAGTCAACAAAATCTATACCTCCCTGCTTATAACCTACTCTTCCGTAAGAACTGCCGGTGCTGAGGGCGAGCATGGTGGCATCACCCGGAAGATTAAAGGCAGATTTCATCTCTCCTGTTTTTTCATCGATATCAAATGCTTCAGCCTCAAGGGTAACAACTATATCACTTTTTGTTTCACCCTCTTCTTCATAACT
>CACZSE010000226.1 GCA_902783735.1 uncultured Lachnospiraceae bacterium | reverse complement strand
TAGTGACAGCATCTTTGTTTACATTGATAATATCCTGCTTACTTCGTAGTCATATTCGGGTATCTGCTTCTGCATTGCAAGTGCTTCATCTATATCGAAATCAACAAGCTCACCATGCTTAATGCCTACAACTCTGTTTGTCTTGCCCTGACATAAGATGTCTGCTGCATAGGCACCCATTACCGATGCATAGTATCTGTCTTTACAGGTAGGGCTTCCGCCTCTTTGCATGTATCCGAGTATCGTGGCTCTGGTCTCTATCCCGGTTGCAGCTTCGATACGTCTCGCCATGGATGTTGAATGGCCGATGCCTTCCGCATTTATGATAAGATGGTGGGTCTTGCCTTTTTTCCTGTTGTTAATGATATTGTTGATGATACGCTGCTCGTTATAATCGTATTTCTCGGGAAGCAGGATATCCTCTGCGCCGTTTGCTATGCCGCACCAGAGTGCGATATATCCGGCATTTCTTCCCATTACTTCTATGATGGAGCATCTCTCATGAGATGACGACGTATCCCTGACTTTATCGATAGCCTGCATGGCTGTGTTGATGGCAGTATCAAATCCTATGGTGTAGTCGGTACAGTTGATATCGAGGTCGATCGTCCCCGGTATACCTATTGTATTGATACCCTGCTTGGACAAAGCCTGGGCTCCTCTGTAGGAACCGTCTCCTCCAATGACAACGACACCGTCGATACCGTGCTTCCTGCAGATCTCTGCACCCATCTGCTGGCCTTCTTCAGTGGTAAATTCTTTACACCTTGCCGTACCTAAAATGGTACCGCCCTTCTGAATGATATCCGAAACGCTTCTTGCATCCATATCCGATATCTCTTCATTGAGAAGTCCCTGATATCCTTTTTTTATTCCTTTTACCTTAACTCCCTGCGCCAGTGCCTTTCTTACTATGGCACGAATGGCTGCGTTCATGCCGGGAGCGTCGCCTCCGCTTGTCAATACGCCTATTGTTTTTATCTTGTCAGACATAATCGTCCTCCGATCTGTTGGGTTTATTTATCCAACCTTAATTCTATAAAACTTTGAATTTCTTGTAAAGTAAATACTATGCAAGTCTGATATTGTCTTCTCCAAATGTCGTCTTTAGGGTTTCGATCATGCCATCATCAAGTGCTACGCTCATCTTTTTCATCTGCTTTGTCTTTTCTATGTATATGACAGCCTCGTCTTTACCCTGTTTAGATAATATCTGCGAAAGCTTATCGCTGTTTAAGGCATATGATCCCATGTCAGGGAATTTGATCCAGAGTTTTTTAGGTATCTCATCAAAGCCCATTACCACTTCGGCTATGATCTCTCCGTCCTTTTGTTCCTGAACCTGAGCTCTTCCTTTGACAAATACCTTCTGATCGTCCTTTATGATCGTATTGTATTTCCTGTATACCGAAGGAAATGCTATGACGGAAACGCTGCCTGCCAGATCCTCGATCAGAAATCTCGCCATGGCCTCGCCCTTTTTTGTATAAGAGATCCGCTTGTCGGTAACGATCCCACCGACTATCACCTTATCATCGTCCTTTACCTTTGCTTCGCCCTCCTCCTCTCTGAACATAAAGTCCGCGGAGATGTGGCTTATGGTCTTTTTCCAGATCTGCTCATATTCATCTAAAGGATGTCCGCTGACATATATTCCCAAAGTATCCTTTTCAAATTCCAAAAGGATATCCTTGTCGAATTCCGGTACATCCGGCAGTCTTACCGCAAACTCGGCCTTATTTTCCTCATCCGCTATGTCAAACAGTGAAAGCTGTCCGGCTATACCGTTCTTTCTTTCCGAGGTGGCGCGGTCTATGATCTCGTTATATACACTCATGTACTGCTTTCTGTTTCCGCCAAGGCAGTCGCAGGCACCGCATTTTATGAAATTCTCGATCGAGCGTTTATTAAGTACATCGATGTTTCTCTCGATAAAATCCGTGAAATCTCTGAAAAGTCCGCCCCTGTTTCTCTCTTCTACAATATCGTCTATAACGGCTCTTCCGATGCTCTTTATGGCGGACAATGCATATCTGATGCTGTCGCCCGATACCGAAAATGCTTCATCACCGGCATTGACGTCCGGCGGAAGAAGTCTGATACCCATGTTTCTGCACACCAATATGTATTCCGAAACCTTCGAGCTGTTTTCAATGACCGATGTCATGAGCGCAGCCATAAACTCTAACGGATAGTAATATTTTAACCATGCCGTCTGATAGGCCACCACTGCATAGCAGGCTGCATGTGATTTGTTAAATGCATATTTTGCAAAGTTGACCATGGAATCGTATATTCCGTCCGCAACCTTTGCATCTATTCCCGAATTCACGCAGCCTCTTATGCCCTGTTCATCGTTTCCGTTTACGAAATTTGCTCTCTCCTCATCTATGACGTACTGCTTCTTTTTACTCATTGCACGACGGATATTGTCAGCCTGTCCCATGGTATATCCGGCCAGATCACGTACTATCTGCATGACCTGCTCCTGATATACTATACATCCGTAGGTACCGCTTAATATGGGCTTAAGTTCATCACACGGATAATGTATATCCCCCGTGGTATTTTTTCCCTTTATGTACTGCGGTATAAAGTCCATCGGACCCGGTCTGTATAAAGATATTCCGGCAATGATATCTTCAAAACTCTTGGGACGTAACTCCTTCATGAAGTTTTTCATGCCGCCGCTCTCAAGCTGGAATATGCCGTCCGTCTTTCCCGTTCCGATATAATCAAGAACCTTTTTATCCGAAAAATCAAGGTGATCGATATCGATCTTCTTACCGTGGTTTTTTTCGATGTTCTTAACGGCATTTTTAATGACGGTAAGGGTTCGAAGGCCTAAAAAGTCCATCTTTAACAGACCCAGTTCCTCAAGGGTCGTCATGATATACTGTGTCGTCACGGATCCGTCCGAGCCCCTCGACAAAGGAACAAACTCATCTGCCGCCTCAGGGCAGATGACTACTCCCGCCGCATGCATGGAAGTATGTCTGGGCAGCCCTTCAAGCTTCTTACACATATCTATAAGATAATGAGTTGTCTCATCCTCATCGTAGACCTGCTTAAGATCCTGATTCATGGCAAGTGCCTTTTCAAGGGTGATATTTAACTCATTTGGTATCATCTTGGCCAGATTGTCGCAAAACGCATATGGCAGATCAAGCACTCTTCCCACGTCCCTTATGACACCCTTGGCTGCAAGGGTACCGAAGGTGACGATCTGAACCACCTTTTCCTCGCCGTACTTTCTGCTGACATAATCTATTACTTCCTGTCTTCTTTCATAGCAGAAATCTATATCTATATCAGGCATGGATACTCTTTCGGGATTTAAGAATCTTTCAAAGAGAAGCTGGTATTTTATGGGATCGATGTTCGTAATGTGCAGACAGTAAGAAACCACGCTTCCGGCGGCGGAGCCTCTTCCGGGTCCCACAGGTATGCCCTGACTGCGTGCATAATTTATAAAATCCCATACTATGAGAAAGTAATCCACATAACCCATGCGTTCAATGACCGAAAGCTCATATTCAAGTCTTTCTCTGATGCTTCCGTCATCATCGGGATATCTTTCCTTCATGCCTTCATCGCAAAGGCTCTTTAAGTACGTAAGAGACGTAAAGCCTGTCGGAACTTCAAAATGAGGCAGCTTTGTGTTTCCGAATTCTATGGTCACATTGCATCTTTTTGCGATCTTTTCCGTATTTTCGATCGCTTCCGGGACATGCTTAAACAACTGTGCCATCTGCTCGGGACTCTTTATATAATATTCCTCGCCGGCATAGCGCATTCTGTCCTCATCTTTTACGGAGCGCTGTGTCTGTATGCACAATAAAAGGTCATGAGCCGCCGCATCTTCTTTATATGTATAATGGACATCATTTGTCGCAACAAGCGGAACATCCATTTCTCTCGAAAGCTTTATGAGAGCAGCATTTACGGTTGCCTGTTCGGCTATCCCGTGATCCTGCAGCTCTAAAAAATAGTTGTCTTTACCGAATATATCCTGATGTTTTCGTATGATCTCACGTGCCTGATCGGTCATGCCGCGAAGTATATGCCTCGGCAGTTCACCTGCCAGACATGCCGAAAGGGCAATGATCCCCTCGTGATACTTTCTTAAGATCTCTTCATCTACCCTTGGCTTATAATAATATCCTTCGGTAAAACCGCGACTGACCAGCTTGCAGAGGTTGGCATATCCGGTATTGTTTTCCGCTAAAAGAACCAGATGATAGTACCTGTCTTCTCCCGATACCTTCTCCCTGTCAAATCTTGATCCGGGTGCCACATAGACCTCACATCCTATAATGGGATTTATGCCTTCGGCTTTAGCGGCTTTATAGAAGTCAACCACACCGTACATGACACCGTGGTCCGTGATGGCTGCGCTGTCCATACCGAGTTCTTTTACTCTCTTTACATATTCTTTTACTTTATTGGAGCTGTCTAACAGACTAAACTCCGTATGACTGTGCAGGTGTGTAAAACTCATGCGAGTCTCCTTGTTTTTCTAAAGTAAAACACAAGGCTGTTTGCCTTGTGTCTTATGCTTTTGCTACTATAATATGGCTGATATGTAAACATCGGGTTCCTTTGTGAGATCCACAAATTCATTGCCGCATTTTACCATGGGCTTTGATAACCTCTGTTTGTTGATAAATACTATATCGCCTTCGCGTCCGTCACTCAGCTTTACTCTGTTAAGCATATAAGTATCGGCTATATTCTGTAAAAATGTCATGATCATGTGAGTATCGTACTTTTGAAGGCCTTCGCGTTCAAAAGCATCTATTACCTGGAAAGGCGAAAGGCTTCCCCTGTAGATACGTACAGCAGTCATAGCTTCATATACATCCGCAATAGCTACTATCTTTGCATAGAAATCCATCTGGGAATTCTTTATGCCGAAGGGATATCCGCTTCCGTCTGCTTTTTCATGATGCTGAAGACAGGCTTTTCTTATGTGATCGTTTATCTCACAGTTTAGGAGGATCTTGTATCCTTCCATGGGATGCGTCTTTATGATCTTATATTCATCATCGGTAAGCTTTGCAGGCTTTTTTATGATCTCCTCGGGTATCTTGAGCTTTCCGATATCGTGAAGTACACCGCATTCGGTAACAAGATCTATATCCTCTTTTGGCAAGCCCAGCCACTTTCCGAACACATTACATATGAGCCCTACGTTGAGACAATGAACATAAGTCATGTCATCGAAGGACTTCATGTTGTGGATCATGTCAAATACGTTTAAGATGTCTCCACTCGGCGGATGCAGCATCTGCTGGATGCTGTTCATGATACCGGTTGTATCCGGCGGCATGTTTCTTTCCACCACATCTGACAAAAATCCCTGAACTTCATTTACGGCGCTTTCAAACTGTTCTTTGAATACCTTATATTCTTCAGTCTTTTTCAGTCTGTCCGAATAGGAGGTGTTCGCACCGGGATCGGACTGTGGAAGAAACTCTGCATCATCGTCCACACCCTCGACCCTTACGGAAGTTATCCCGTAATATGTCAGTTTTTCAATTGCTTTATCATTGATCTTTAAACCTTCGGGAAGTATGAGCTGATTGGCTTCATTGAGGACGTCCGCCTCCAATACCATCCCGGGGGTTACTTTGGATATACTGATTCTGCCCATATAATAAACCTCGCCAGCATTTTCATTATACACAAAAAGAGACACATCGTAAAGATATGTCTCTTTGTATACTTTCTGTCTTAAGCCAGATATTTCTTAAGATCATCAACCTTGTTGAGAGCTTCCCAGGGAAGATCAAGATCGTTTCTTCCGAAATGTCCGTAAGCAGCTGTCTGCTTGTATATCGGACGTCTCAGATCAAGCATCTTTATGATGCCTGCGGGACGAAGATCGAAGTTCTCTCTTACTATCTCAACAAGCTTCTCATCGCTTATCTTTCCTGTTCCGAATGTATCAACACGGACCGATGTGGGAACTGCCACACCGATGGCATATGAAAGCTGGATCTCACACTTGTCGGCAAGTCCTGCTGCCACAATGTTCTTGGCAACATATCTTGCTGCGTAAGCTGCGGAACGGTCAACCTTGGTGCAGTCTTTTCCTGAGAAAGCACCGCCGCCGTGACGTGCATATCCACCGTAGGTATCTACTATTATCTTACGTCCGGTAAGACCCGCATCACCGTGAGGTCCGCCAATGACAAATCTTCCTGTAGGATTTATGAAGAACTTTGTTTTGTCATCGATGAGTTCCTTGGGAAGTACGGGATCAAATACGTACTTTTTGATATCCTCATGGATCTGTTCCTGAGTAACATCCTCATCATGCTGTGTTGAGAGTACAACAGCCTCAAGTCTTACAGGCTTGTCATTCTCATCATATTCAACCGAAACCTGTGTCTTTCCGTCGGGTCTTAAATATTTGAGAGTTCCGTTCTTTCTTACTTCCGTAAGCTTAAGTGAAAGCTTGTGAGCAAGTGCTATGGAATAAGGCATGTATGAGTCTGTCTCATTTGTAGCATATCCGAACATCATGCCCTGATCGCCGGCACCTGTATCAAGATCGTCGCCAAGACTTCCTTCCCTTGCTTCGAGAGCCTTGTCAACACCCATTGCGATATCAGCCGACTGCTGATCGAGTGCTACAAATACGGCACATGAATTGCCGTCAAGTCCCTTCTTGCCGTCATCATATCCGATCTCTGTAACCGTCTTTCTGACGATAGCGGGAATATCCAGCTTTGCGTTTGTTGTTATCTCACCTGTTACAAGAACAAATCCGGTGCAGCTTGCTGTCTCACATGCAACCCTGCTCATGGGATCCTGTTCGAAACATGCATCAAGAATGGCATCCGAAACCATATCACACACTTTGTCGGGATGTCCTTCTGTTACTGATTCTGAAGTAAAAAGCTTCTTCTCCATGGTATCTCCTCTCTGTACCTGATACTGTTGACCGTTAAAAACGGTCTGTTTACGATAAAAAATCCGCTTATCAGATAAGCGGATTCAACGACTAGATATCAAATCCTCTTATTGCTCGATTGCTCGCTCAGGTTGGCACCTTCCTGTATAAAGGGGTTGCCGTGGCTTCACAGATCCTATGTACCTCCACCACTCTGAATAAGAGAAACTACAATATGAAATTTGTATCTGACGAATACATTACACTCTGATACCTGTCTTGTCAATAGGTGAATTCACATGAATAATGCCATACGCCGGATCATCTCATATTACAGAATATCTATCATCTCTCCGGCAAGCGCCTTATTCATGCTCCTTACGGCACAGAATTTACCGCACATGCTGCAGGCTTCGCTGTGATCGTCCTCAGGAGCTCTGCTGTCACGTATGGCTTTGGCCGTTTCGGGGTCCAGAGCACATTCAAACTGTGCATCCCAGTCAAGTTTACGTCTTGCATCGGCCATCCTGTCGTCTATGTCTCTGGCTCCGGGGATGCCCTTTGCAATATCGGCTGCATGCGCAGCTATCTTTGATGCTATTATGCCCTGTTTTACATCTTCAACGTTGGGCAGTGCCAGATGCTCGGCCGGTGTAACATAACACAAAAATGCCGCTCCGCTCATGGCCGCAACCGCACCGCCTATTGCTGAGGTGATGTGATCGTAACCGGGTGCGATGTCCGTAACAAGGGGCCCCAGTACATAGAAGGGCGCTCCCATACATATGGTCTGCTGTACCTTCATGTTTGCAGCGATCTGATCAAGGGGCACATGTCCCGGTCCCTCTACCATGACCTGAACATTGTGATCCCATGCACGCTTTGTGAGTTCTCCGAGTCTGACAAGCTCCTCGATCTGGCATACATCGGTAGCATCGGCAAGGCAGCCGGGTCTGCATGCATCTCCGAGAGAGATCGTTACATCATGCTCCTCACATATATCGAGGATCTCATCATAATATTCATAAAAGGGATTCTCTTCACCGGTCATGCTCATCCACGCAAAGACAAGACTGCCGCCCCGGCTTACAATGTTCATCTTTCTTTTGTGTTTCTTTATCTGGTCTATGGTCTTTCTTGTTATGCCGCAGTGCAGAGTAACAAAGTCGACTCCGTCCTCGGCATGAAGTCTTACTACATCTATAAAATCCTTGGCCGTAAGCGTGGCAAGATCTCTCTGATAGTGAATGACACTGTCATATACAGGTACCGTTCCTATCATTGCGGGACACTCTGAAGTGAGCTTTCTTCTGAAGGGCTGTGTATCTCCGTGACTGCTTAAGTCCATGATGGCTTCCGCCCCAAGGTTTACCGCACTCATGACCTTTTGCATCTCTATGTCATAGTCCTTACAGTCTCTTGATACACCAAGGTTAACGTTTATCTTGGTCCGAAGCATGCTTCCCACACCTTCGGGATCAAGACTTTTGTGATGTCTGTTTGCGCAGATGGCTACTTTTCCGCTTGCGACCAGTTCCATGAGTTTTGAGACTTCCATGTTCTCTTTTCTCGCAACGGTTTCGATCTCGGGGGTTACTATGCCCTTTCTTGCCGCATCCATCTGTGTTGTGTAGGATCTGTTGTCTGCTTTCATATCATTATTCTCCATGATCGTTTAAATTCAGCAACAGAACCTGCACTTATATATGATCCTGTTACTGTTTTATGGCATTGTCATCGGCTGTGACCGGCTCATCGTTAAGCTGTGACTTAAGTCTTGCCAAAAGTCCTGTCCTGCTCAAGCTCTCACATATGATGATGGCAAGTATGGCTCCCGCTACAGTACTTATAAGAAAAGGTATAACAAACATGAAAAGGGTTGCCGCCTCATTGTTCATGATAAATGCTGCTACGGGATAAGCAAGTAAACCACCGATCACGCCTGTTCCAAACACTTCACCTGCGTAAGCGCAGATCCTGTTCTTAAACTGTTTATACAGTAAACCTGAAAGAAGCGCTCCGCACATGCTTCCCGGGAAAGCAAGCAGGGTTCCGAGTCCCGCAAGGTTTCTTATAAGGCTTGAGATAAAAGCAGCAGCCACTCCGTACCACGGTCCCAAAAATATGGCGCACAATATATTTATAAGGTGCTGTACCGGGGCGCATTTAGATCCGAACACGGGAACCGAAAAAAGCGATCCCGCTACTGCCAATGCCGCAAACAATGCCGTTAATGTCATCTTTTTTAATCTGTTGTTATTCATGTTTTTCTCCTTAATGCTGTCCTGCGATCTCGTGAATGTCTTTAAGAAGAAATACATATTCCGTATGCCGTTACGGCTCTGTCTTAAGTCCGTACATATGATTGAGAGGGCCACTGCCTCTTCCCAGATCAAGTCCGTCCTTTAACGCTTTTGTGAGATAATCCTTTGCATTTTGTACCGCACTCTTAAGGTCATGTCCCAGTGCAAGATTGGCTGCTATCGCACTCGACAATGTACAGCCCGTACCATGGGTGTTCGGATTGTCCACTCGTGCGGTTCTGTACCAGACTCCGCCATCACTGCCGTAAAGATAGTCATTGGCATCAATTATGCCGTGACCTCCCTTTATAAGCACAGCGCAGCCGAAGGTCTCATACAAAAAGCGTGCCGCTTCTTCAACTGATGCCTCGCCT
>CACZSE010000225.1 GCA_902783735.1 uncultured Lachnospiraceae bacterium | reverse complement strand
GAGGGTTTGCGGATTTTTTATTATCATAAGGTTTTTAAATTGTTGGATACACTTGGTATCATTCTCGTATATAACGTAATGATAGTTACTGAAACTCAGATAGTCCTTGGAAACATCAACAACATCTTCTTCATATCTGCAAACGTAAAGCCTTTTTCTTTCCCAGTCGATATCCTCCCATTTGAGTGCGACGATCTCACCTAACCTCAATCCTGTGAGAAAATCCAGAATTATTGCGAGCGGTACCGAATATGGATTTGATCTAAAGTCATCCATTTGTTCAATTGCTTAGTTATAAGAATAAGTAATTACAAATGATAAAAAAATACAAATATGAGGGGAAAGATTTATATGATAATATATATGTGCCAGAAATATGAAAGGAATTAATAATAGGTGCAAATGGAATATACAATTGACACTTCATGTAATAATATAGATTTTTATCAGGTTCATGAAATTTTACATTTTTATGGATTGAGCGATTTGAATGTAAAACAGCAAAAGCAGGTATTTGAAAATAGTTATGCCGTAGTATTTTTACGGAAGAATGATAAGGTTATTGGTGTAGGCAGAGCGATATCTGACGGTATCTGTCAGGCAGCAATATATAACATTGCCATTAGGGATGAATATAGAGGAAAAGGATTGGGAAAGATTGTGGTTGACAATCTTTTATCACAAGTTGAGGGATGTAATGTAATACTCTATACTCATCCGAAACATTTGGGGTTATATGAGCATTGGGGTTTTTCGAAAGTAAAGACTGCGTATGCGGTTTATTGTGATCCCCAGCATTATAGAGAAGAAGGATTTATTGATTAGATTAAAAAGCTCTTTGGCTATGAGTGTCAAAGAGTTTTTTGATTTTATAATCAGTTCAATGTGGTTGATGTAACTGTTGTCCCTGCCAATGAAGAATTTAAAAGTACGGATTATTTAAGATTTGGTCTTCATGACGAAGATTTCGCCTGAAAATGCCTGTCAGAATGAGATTTATCCACTTTCGTCCCTTGTGCATTTCTGATATAAATAGTATAATTCGACGCGGCGGATATGATATGGAAGAAATGAAGAAAGCAGGTTTTTGAAAAGTGGAAAATCTGATTTTTAGTTTAAATGCAACTGTACCAATTTTTACACTGATGGTTTTGGGCTACCTTTTCCGTAAAATTGGTCTGATCGATGAGAAAGCATCCACATGGATGAATAAATTTGTATTTAATGCGGCACTGCCGGTACTGGTCTTTAAGGATCTTGCAGATCAGAATTTTGCCGAAACATGGAACGGGAAATTTGTGCTGTTTTGTTTTGCTGTAACTTCGATAAGTATCGCATTCATCGCTCTTTTGTCGAAATGGATCGTTAAAGACAGGGCTAAACGTGGTGAGTTCATTCAGAGCTCTTATCGCAGTAGCGCAGCACTTTTAGGAATTGCTTTTATCCATAACATCTATGGTGACAGTGCATCAGGTATGGGACCGTTGATGATACTTGGCAGTGTCCCGCTGTATAATGTTTTTGCTGTAATAGTTCTGATGCTGACTGCAGAGAATGATAAAAGTGGTCAGGATATTGGAAAGCGTCTACAGTCTACAGTCCGTGGGATTCTTACTAATCCTATTATTTTGGGGATCGCTGTCGGAATGCTGTGGTCCGTTCTCAGAATTCCACAACCTAAAATCTTTCGAACGATCGTATCTGATATAGCAGCCTTGGCAACGCCTCTTGGCCTGATGTCCATGGGTGCTGCTTTTGACTTTCGAAAGGCATTAAATGAACTCAAACCGGCATTGATAGCATCTTTTATAAAGCTGTTTGTGTTGGCTGCAATTTTTCTTCCTTTGGCAGTCATGTCAGGATTTGCCGGAGAACAGATTGTTGCGATACTTGTAATGCTCGGTTCAGCTACAACCGTGAGCTGCTATATTATGGCAAAGAGTATGGGACACGAAGGGACTCTGAGCAGTAGTGTGATCATGCTGACCACATTCGGCTGTTCTTTCTCGTTGACGTTCTGGTTATATATACTGAGAACCTTGCAGGTGATATGACAAAACACTAAACACAAGGCCCGGCTATGAAACGTTTTTTAATTTAGTCTTTACAAATTACTAAATGAACGGTCCGTAAGACCTCGATAAAATGAGAATTTGCGGATTTTTTCTTTAGTTGATCCTCTGCGTATTTTTCCACCAGTCAGGTCTTTCATTAATATCTTTTATATCATTGCCGGGGCCGATATAAAGATCGGTTATGGCATAAGAAAGAAGGTCCTTCGGATCAGAACCGGGACTTATCCAATCATTGATCTTATCGGGCGGGAGCATAAGCGGCATACGATCATGCAGCTTTGCAACATCATCAGAAGGCTCTCGAGTAAGTATCGTAAACACCGGAAGATTTCCTTCAAAACGGTAAATACCGCATAACCAGGTACTCATAGAACCTTTGGGCTGGATCATATATTTTGATCCGGCTTTTGTTTTGCCATCACCAGTCTTAAAATGTTCCCACTCATAGTACCAGGATGCAGGGATTATGCATCTGCGTTTTTCCCAGGACTCCTTAAATAGAGGCTTCAAATG
>CACZSE010000224.1 GCA_902783735.1 uncultured Lachnospiraceae bacterium | reverse complement strand
TTTAAGATCTAATTAAAATTCTCTGAGAAAGAGTATTAAAAGTCATATCAAACTATTCGCAAAAGAACAGTTTAACGAATAGTAAGTAATAAAAAACAGCGAAAATACGTTATTTTACTGTTTATCGGAATCCTCATCATTTACTTCTTCATATTCGATATATGAATCGTTGTCTCTTGTTATTACCTGACTGTCATCATTTTTTAAAACAATTTCTTCCGATTCGGTTTCTTTTTTTAATTCGGATATTTTATTCTTTATTCCGTCAGATATACCATTGTATACTTTTACAATAGAATCTTTTACACTGTTAACTGTGCTTTGATCATCTGAATTCACATTTGTTGATCCGTTTTGTTCTTCATCTGTTTTTTCATATAAATTTATCTGTGTATAATGCTTTTCATTACTTTCTAAAAGTTTTTGTTTTTTATCTTTTGAATGGATCACATTTTTTTCATCTATATAATCCAGATTCAGATAATCATCCGTATCCGTCGACAATTCCTTTTCGGTCAACGAACCGCGCATAAATCGCTTGATCCATGCATAAATGCATGCAAATGTGGGAACTCCGAGGAATACGCCGGGTATCCCGAAAACGCCTCCGAAAAATGTGATCGAAAAAATGATCCAGAATCCCGATAAACCGGTTGAATTGCCAAGGATCATCGGGCCAAGTAAATTTCCGTCAAATTGTTGCAAAATTACGACAATTACAACAAAATACAGAGCTTTGATGGGATCAATTAACAAAATAAGAATACCGCTGGGTATTGCACCGATAAACGGACCGAAAAACGGAATTATGTTTGTTAGTCCGATTATGACTGAAATAAGCAATGTATAAGGCATATTAAATAATGTAAGTATGATAAAGCATAACATACCTACAATTATGGAATCGATTATCTTTCCGGCAAAGAAAGAAATGAATGTCTTATCCACATAACGGATATCCTCTATTATAAGATTAGCCCGTTCTCTTTTAAATATCGAATATATAAGCTTCTTTGTCTGAGCTCTGAATCGCTCTTTTCCGGACAATAAGTAAACAGCAATGAAAAAACCTATCAGAAGATCCCATAAAGCTCCGAAAAAGCCAAATACGCTGCTTGAGAGGCTCTTTACCCAGCCGTTCATTTTGGGAACTATGTTTTCCTGAACAAAACTCATGATGTCCTCATAATAGTTCTCTATAACCGAAACGATATCCTGATTGGGAAAAAGTCCGAGTTTTTCAATGAGAGTATTTGCAATATTGATAAGTGATTCCAGATAGACAGGCATTTGAACAATGATATTCTGAATGCTCTTTATGACCTGAGGAACAACACTTCTTATGAACATATAGATCAGTAAAAAGACAACCAAAAGAGAGAAAAAGATCGATATACCCCGTATCGTTCCTTTTCTTTTACCTTCAATGTCAATATTTCTCTTTTTGCAGAACGGAAAAATGATCTTATTCTCTAAAATATCAATAAGAGGACTTAAAAGATATGCAACTACAAAACCATCCACGACAGGCATGATCATCTTAAGTAATTTAGAGATCGATTTACCGATAACCGTCATGTTTAAGATGATATAAATAGAAAGTACCGAAGCCATCAGTACCGTAAAAGCCGTCAATCCCCACTTGAAATATTTTGATTTCATGACCGGGTGTTTTATCTGTTTCTGATCCTTCCCCATAGAAGCTTTTTCCCTCTTTATTTCTAAGGATAACTACACTTATTTATTATAGTTTGTTAAGTGATTTTCTTCAAGTTTGAGTTGCCTTTAAAGTGCCGATATGCAATAATCAACATGAACTATTCGTTAAATAAATATTCACAGGTAATAATATGAAAATGCAACAGGTACTCAGTCGTGTAAGAAAGGCTGTGGAAGATTATCATATGATCGACGAAGGAGATTGTATCGCTGTCGGAATATCGGGCGGAAAGGACAGTCTTACTCTTCTATGCTCTCTCGCTGCTTTAAAGAAGTTTTATCCAAAGAGATTCGATCTTAAGGCAGTCACTATAGACCTCGGATTTAAGGATATGGATCTGACTCCCATAAAGAAACTGTGTGAAGAACTTGATGTGGAATATGTTATAGAAAAGACTGACATTGCTCAGATCGTATTTGAAGAAAGAAAAGAATCCAACCCCTGTTCTTTATGTGCAAAGATGCGAAAAGGAGCACTTAATGAGATCATTAAACAGATGGGCTGCAATAAGATCGCGTATGCGCATCATAAAGATGATGTTGTTGAGACAATGCTTCTGTCACTCTTCTACGAAGGACGTTTTCATTGCTTCAGTCCCGTCACTTATCTCGATAAAACACAGATCACGGTCATAAGACCTTTGATATATATGCATGAAGCCGATGTTAAGGGCTTTGTAAGGCGATATGACGTTCCCGTTGTAAAAAGCGCATGTCCGGTAGATAAAAAGACAAAAAGAGAATATATACATCAGATCGTTACGATGTTAAATAAAGACGTCCCCGGAATTAAAAACCGGATGTTCACCGCTATAAGTGATTCATATCTTCCGGGCTGGAATAAGGACAACGAAGCAAGATACTGATCATAATAAGTCTTATACGATTGGATACGGATAATATGGATAAGAAAAACACGAATTATCATGATGAACTGAATAAGAAAAATGTCATTAAGCTGAGAGAACTCTTGGACTCTCTTCCGTCATTTTGCAAGATGTATTTCAGGGGTATGAACGATACCATAAGCTCACGTACCAAGATTGCATATGCATATGATCTGAGAGTATTTTTTGAATTTTTATATAAGAATAATTCTTATGTTCAAAAGTTTGACATGAAGGATATACCTATGACTGTCCTCGATAAGATCGGCCGGGAAGACATTGAAGAATATCTCGAATATCTTTCATATTATAAAAACGATCAGAATGAAGAAGTCTTAAATGATGAAAGGGGTAAGAGCAGAAAGCTTGCGTCTCTCAGATCGTTTTACAATTATTATTTCAAAAATGAACTGATAGAAACCAATCCTCCGGCTCTTGTACCGATGCCCAAGCTTCACGAAAAAGAGATAATCCGTTTGGAGCCCGATGAGGTCGCCACTCTTTTGGATCAGGTTGAAGCCGGGACAAATCTTACAAAAAAGCAGTTAAGATATCATTCAAAGACAGTTATAAGAGATATGGCTATCCTTACTCTTTTACTCGGAACCGGTATCCGTGTTAGCGAATGTGTCGGAATAGACTTAAACGATGTTGATCTTAACAATACAAGAGTAAAAGTCCGTCGTAAGGGCGGCTATGAAGATGTTGTATATTTCGGTGATGAAGTTCTTAAAGCTCTGAGCGAATATCTGGAGGAACGAAAGCTCATTATTCCCGTAACGGGACATGAGGATGCACTCTTCCTTTCCATGCAGAATAAACGTATCAGTGTCAGAGCGGTTGAGATCCTCGTTAAGAAATATTCTTCTCTGGTAACAAATGTCAAAAAAATTACTCCCCATAAACTGAGGAGTACTTTTGGTACC
>CACZSE010000223.1 GCA_902783735.1 uncultured Lachnospiraceae bacterium | reverse complement strand
TAAATTAAGCCCGGACTGTCCTCCTAAGTTAGGAAGTAATGCATCCGGACGTTCTTTTGCAATGATCTGCTCAAGGCGGTCAACATTAAGCGGCTCAATGTATGTAACATCTGCCGTCTCGGGATCTGTCATGATCGTTGCGGGGTTTGAATTAACCAACACGATCTCGTATCCCAGTTTTCTGAGTGCTTTACAAGCCTGTGTACCCGAATAATCGAACTCACAAGCCTGACCGATGATTATCGGACCTGATCCGATGATCAATACTTTGTGGATATCTTCTCTCTTTGGCATGGTCTTCTCCTTCTACTTACAATTGTCTCTTATCTATTATATGCGACAGACAAAAAATCACAAGTGACTTTTTGTAAAAAAATCTAAAATTTAAGGGCGACTTTTTGTCACCCTTAACATATGTCTATTCGACAACCAATTCATTCAAAAACGACTGTGCTCTGGTAGCGAGCTCCGTATCGGGATAATTATCCACCAGAGTCTGATAATTTGCTATGGCATTGACATTGTCTCCCGACTTGCGATATGCGTTGGCAAGATTGTAAAGAGCATCTACATTTGTATTGTCATATGCATATGCTTTTGAAAGATTCTCTATCGCTTCATCGTATTGCTCATTCTGGTAAGCATGCATACCCTCTTCAAAATATGTTGAGCCGACAGTACCGCCGATCCTTGTACGGATCATATAATACACTTCCCTGAACGTTTCTGTTGAAGTATCGACGAAACCTTCATCTATCAGATCAAGATAGCCTGCTACGGTTGATGTATCCTCGGGATCCGACAGATAAGCCATGACCGCATTTAAAAGATTGTCCATTGAAGAAATGGTTCCGCCTTCTCCCGTATAAGTAGCAAGCTCATTGTCAAGCTTTTCAACTTTTGCCGTGAGGCTGTTCTTTTCCTGCTCAAGAGAATTGATGGTTGAATTCTTCTCATCCAACTGTTCACCGATCTCCTTGATCTTGGCGTCACTCTCTTCACCGGCAGCACTTATTCTTGCGGGCAGCACCAAAAGGCATGCTACAGCGATACCGATTATTATTCCCATAACTATATTGATGATAGTAGAAGGAAGTTTATTCTCTTTCCCGTTTAACGGCTGAATGATCGTATCATTGCCACGTCTGTAGGTTATGGTATCCGTAATGCTCTTTTTCTTCGTCGGAGTACTGAAATCCTCTTCGATATCCAAAACAGCATCCGCTTCTTTAAGATATCTTAAAGTAATAGTATTGTTTACATCTATCTTTCTGCATCGCTCAAGTTCTTTGCGAGCATCTTCCCACTGCTCGTTGTTCAGATACAACAATGCCAGCAGCTGCCTTCCCTGAACGTGCTTTGGATTTAATGAAACAACCTTCTTTAACTGTATGATAGCCAGGTCGTAACTTCCCTGATAACAATAACTCAATGCCTGGTTATATTTTTTAATGGTCTGACTGATCGTATCCAGTCTGGAAGGATTGGATTGCATCATGTTCAGATAGTCGTCTGCAATATTCTTATTCGGCCTTAAGTTTTTACTGATGACCCACTCGCTCAAAGCCGCAACATATTCACCCATCTCAAAATACACAAGTCCCAAAAGGTTTCTTGCGTCGACATGGTTCTTATTCATTTTAAGGCACTGACGCAGTGCTGTGATGGCACCGGTCAGATCGCGCACTCCTGCCCTGTCCAATCCTTCATTATAAAAGAGGTTGGCAGAGCTCATTATCTTCTTGTAAACTCCGACTTCTGCGCCGCAATTGGTGCAGAAATCGTGTTCTGTCAAAGAAGCTCCGCAATTATAACATAACATATCGTCTTCCTCTTATAACGATTCCTGTGGATGGTCAGCTGACTTTCCTTCTCTGATAAGATTGACCAACAGATCAGCCATATCGGTCATATCCTGATTATATATAGCATCCGTTGCCTCTTCGATCTCAAGAGACGGATGAAATTTCTTAAGTTCTTCTTCAAAATTTATCATTGTTACTCAGCCCCTGTATACTCACGGATCTCACCGACCAGATAAAGCGATCCGGCGATGTATAAGATATCATTTTTTTCCAAAAGCGCCTTCTCCCCTTCGAACGCTTCCCCGACATGCTCATATACCGTAAGTCTGATCCGACTGTTGTTTTCAGTCAGTGTATCTTCAAATATTTTTTTCAGTTCCTTAATGCTCATGGCTCTGCCCGATGTCAGTTCACACAGAGCGATATTGTCAAATGCATCGCTTTTTACAAGTATCTCACAGATCTTTTTTATCTGTTTGTCATTTACCGCCGAAAAGATCAGGCGTCTCTTTCCGATGCATCCGTCCTGACGTACCGAAGCAACAAAAGCTTCTATGCCGTCCTCGTTATGTCCTCCGTCCGTGATAATGCCTTCGGCGATCTCATCCATGCGTCCCGGCCACTTCATGTCCGCTATACCTTCTTTTACATCATCAGTGAAAATATAATCTTCACCATGAAGGACCTGAAGAGTTTTAAGAGCCAAAACAGCATTGTATACCTGATACAAGGCATAGGTTCTCACTCTGAACATAACACTTTTATCATAGCGATTTTTGTAGGAAAAATCAATATTTTTCTTATGAACGGATATATCAGCAGCATTTTTCTCATTCACTCCGTATGCTTTACAGCCGAGTTTCTTTGCCGTTTCTTTAATGACACTGCTGCTTATCTCATTACCGTCCCAAAATACAACAGGTACGTTTCTCATGATTATACCCGCCTTTTCCCCGGCAATGGAAGCTATATCATTGCCCAGATATTCCATGTGATCAAATCCAATCTCGGTAATGACCGACACCGACTTTCTCATAATGGAATTGGTAGCATCCAGTCTCCCTCCAAGACCCGTCTCATATATTATCACTTCTGTTTTTTTAACAGTAAAATATCTGACAGCCATAAAAAAAAGAAACTCAAAAAATGAAGGATGATACTCATTATATTTCTCCTGCATTAAAGTTATCTTTTCCATTATGTATTCGGCAGCCTCCAGAAATTCTTCCTTGGAGATCATCTCATTATCGACACGTATCCGTTCCCTTATGTCAGTAAGGTGCGGAGAAGTGAACAGACCGGTTTTTTCCCCTTTTTTTATATATATGCTGTTTAAGAAGGCGCATACACTTCCCTTTCCGTTTGTCCCTGCCACATGGATAACAACAGCTTCTTTGGGCTCACCGATCAAAGACAGAAATTCTTTTGTAATATTGGTATCATTTTTGGCAGAAAAACGCGGTATCTCCAAAATATAAGATACCGCTTCGTCATATCCTTTAAAAAAGTTCTTATTCATGTTTACAAATCCCTTGGAACGGCCCTTCTTTGAATCTCGTCATCTCTGCAGACAAAACGAACATAGGTCTCTTCCTTTAGTATGGCAAGTCTGGCCGCGTCTATGCTTATCAAAACATTTCTGAAGATATTACCTCTGATTATTATGGATGCATTGGCACCCATTGACATCCTTCGTCCGATATCTTCTTTTTCAAATTTTATTTTCTGAAGTTCTTCTTTAAGATTATCTTTACGTCTGTTGATATCAAGTATCTTTTCTTTCTGAGCACTGTTTATTGAACCTGCTTTTGCTCTTGCTTTTAAAAGGGTACTCAGTTCATCTATACGCTGCTGAATAAGATTGGTAGTCTTTTTTTCGCTCTGTTCAAGCTGAAGATATCTCGTATAATCCTCTTTTAAAAAGCCGGCATGCAGAACGGTCCTGACTTCGCTTTCACTTCCGGCGGCATTGGCTACTATACCTCTGAGTCCGTGAGTATTTCCGCCGATAATGCTTCCGTTCTTCCCGCTGACGATCACATTTCCACCGGTTGATATCTCTGAATTAATGATGGAATTTGCATAGATATCCTGACCTGCTTCAACCTTGGCATGCTCTATAAAATCCGAGAATATATTGCCTCTTGCGGATACCCTGCCTCTGCCTGCTCCCGTTATCCCTCTTTGAAGGATGATATCTCCGCCTGCATTTATTGTTGCGGCTCCGACAGTACCGTTTACGACAACATTACGTCCGGCTCTTATCACGACACCATTCTCAACATCACCATTTATGTAAAGGTCACCGAAAAACTCAACCTTGGCTCTGATAAGTGTGATATTTTCATTTATTTCCAAAACATCCAGAATCTCGATGTTATTTTCTTTAAGGCTTATCTTACCCGACATCGTGGCAAAATACTCATTTGTATTATCGTCACGTCTGATATTCTTTCCCCTCAAGAGAGGCTTTTCCTTTGCGATCTTTGCGACCATCTCATGGCCAAGTATATCATAGCCGTTTTTCCCGGGGATCGCAGGATGATATTTTGCCAAAAGCTGACCGTCTTTAACATTTTCAAAACGCCCCACCGCAGAATAATCGGTAGTACCGTCCTCTCTGATCATGGGTTTTTTATGTTCCTCGGCGTCGAAGAAATATTCATAATATCCCTCCTGCGTCGGAACCAGCGGTTTACCCTTGGCTGCTTCGACTTCCGTATTATAAATACCGTCGTTGACCATCTGCATGATCACCTTAGTATTTATCCCGACTACAACCCTGTTCTTTCTCAGTTCTTCTATGATCTCCGGTACGGTATATTTCTCTTCACCGGGATCGGCAAGCCATACGGTAGCAGACATATTGTCCTGTGCGACAACAACCTCTATCTGCTTTTGAGAAACGGGCATAACCTCAACGGCCCCGTCGCCTTGAACATCTCTGTCCAATACAGGAGCTACCGGTTGAGACGTATCTGCGGATGCCATATTACGTATTCTTTGTCTGAGTTCCGCAAGTTGTTCGGGTGTCAGTTTTTTTATCTCATCCATAGTGAACCACTTCTGCCGTATTGATTTACATAACTATATGCATTATATCATCTATATTGGCAATTGGCTACAATTATTTACTAAGCGGTCAAAAAAGGACTGCCGGTGGCGGCAGCCCTTTATGACGGTAATCTATCTGTTTAGTTTTTCGATCTGTTTTACGACCTCATCAAGCATCTGTCTGTACTTTGCAAGCTTTTCCTTTTCCTCATCCACCTTGGTCTTGGGAGCCTTTGAGATAAACTTCTCGTTTGAAAGCATTCCCTCGGCACGCTTGATCTCAGAATTCAATCTATCCTGCTCCTTTGACAGTCTTACCTTTTCCTGTTCTATATCTACCAGGTCGGAGAAAGGCATGTATATATTTGCTCCCGAGATGACAACGCTTACCGCATCATCGGCTATGCCTGTCATATCCTTTTGAACAAATACGTCGGATGCGCTTGCAAGGGATGCAAAGAACAGCTTTCCTTCCTCAAACGTCTGTCTCATCTGATCATTGTCACTGACAACATATACCGCAGCCTTTC
>CACZSE010000222.1 GCA_902783735.1 uncultured Lachnospiraceae bacterium | reverse complement strand
TATGCTATCTCCCTGGGTATCTCATAGTTTACCTGATTGCTTCCTCCAAGTAGTCTGACATGCAGATGAAAATTTTATCCTCTCAGATACGGTCTTCGCTGATAAAATGTTCATCTGCATGACAGAATTACATGTTCCGAAAAGCGCATTTACAAATTTCATTTTATCACATCGCCATGGAAAAAAGAATATATATCTTCTGCCACATTTCGCGGTATCTCGGGCACCTCTGCGAGTTTTTCGACGTCAGCCGTCTTTATCTGTTCTATATTCTCAAAGTATTTCATGAGAGCTTTTCGTCTTGCGGGACCGACTCCCGGAATGTTGTCCAAAACAGATCTGACCTGATCCTTACTGCGAAGTGACCTGTGAAATTCTATGGCAAAACGATGGGCTTCGTCCTGTACTCTTGTTATGAGTTTGAACCCTTCACTGTGAGTATCTATGGGAAGCTCCACATTGTTGTAATACAAGCCTCTTGTACGATGGTTATCGTCTTTGACCATTCCGCAAACAGGTATGTTAAGTCCAAGCTCCTCAAGCACCTTAAGTGCTATATTGACCTGTCCTCTTCCTCCGTCCATAAGAAGCAGATCCGGAAATTTAGTAAAGCTTCCGTAGTCCGTGCTCTCACCGGACTGTTTCATTTCTTTTTGTTCTTCGATCCCGTGTGTAAAACGTCTTGTAAGGACCTCTTTCATGCACGCATAATCATCGGGTCCCGCAACAGTTTTTATCTTAAACTTCCTGTAGTCGCTCTTCTTGGGTTTCCCGCGTTCAAAAACAACCATTGACCCCACATTTTCAAATCCGCTGATGTTGGATATATCGAAGGCTTCCATACGGACAATACCGTTCAGTCCGATAAGCTCTTCTATCTCTTTGACGGCACCTATGGTCCTGCCTTCTTCTCTCTTTAAGCGTTCTTTATCCTTTTCAAGTATAAGCTGAGCATTGGAAGACGCAAGACTGACAAGCTTATGCTTTTGACCTATCTTAGGTGTTATGATATGGGCTTTTGATCCTCTTCTGTCACTCAGCCATTCCTCAATAAGACCCATATCCGTCAGCTCACACGGCAGATATATCTCCTTTGGAATAAAAGGAGTTCCGGCATAGTACTGCTTTATAAAGCTGTCCAGGATATCCTTTTCATTCGACTCTTCCGATGTCTTTAAGGAAAAATGCTCTCTTCCTATCATCTTTCCGCCACGCACAAAGAATACCTGAACTACCGCATCTTCTCCCTTGTGTGACAAGCCTATTATGTCTCTGTCCTCTCCATCGGAATTCTCAATCTTCTGTTTTTGAGCCACCTGCTTTACGCTTCCCAACAGATCTCTTAGTGTCGCCGCTCTCTCAAAATCCAGCGCTTGTGAAGCCTCGGTCATATCCTTTTCAAGTTTTGATATGATCGGGGTATAGTTTCCGTTAAGAAACTCCAGTGCCTGCTCTACGGCCGCAGCATATTCTTCCCTGGTTACACTTCCCTGACACGGAGCCAGACACTGTCCTATATGATAGTTTAGACATGGTCTGTCCGTAGTCTTTTCTGCGTACTTAACTTTGTTATTGCAGTTTCGAAGCTTATAGAGTTTATTGATGAGCTCTATGGTATCTTTTACGGCTCCTGCCGACGTATACGGTCCAAAGTATCTGGACTTGTCCTTTTTGATCTCTCTTGAAAAGACAACACGCGGATAATCCTCGGCGGTTACCTTAATATACGGATATGTCTTATCATCCACTAAAAGTGTATTGTATTTGGGTCTGTGCTCTTTAATGAGATTATTCTCAAGGACCAATGACTCCAATTCCGAGTCTGTCACAATGTATTCAAAGTACGATATCAGACTGACCATCCTGTCGATCCACGGTCCTCTTCCGATATTTGCACGAAAATAAGAACGAACACGATTATACAGATCCTTAGCCTTACCTACATATATGATCGCGTCGCTCTTATCATGCATTATATATACCCCGGGTTTATGGGGCAGTTTTTTCAATTCTTCCTGAAAATCAAATACCATACATTTCTTCAGTATCCTGAGATGAGGACTCTTCACCGCTGACAGCGTCTTTGTCTTCAACGTCGTCAACCTTTTCGGAATTCTCTGTATCTTCTTTATTCTCAGTCGATTCCTCTTCGGGCTCAGGTATTCCCTTTAGTTCACGATATATCTTCATGAATTCCTTACCGGTAATGGTTTCCTTTTCGATAAGAAATTCGGCAAGTTTATCCATGACTTCCCTGTTTTCTTTAAGAAGCTTTATGGCTGTCTCAAGACTTTCATTGAGCATACTCTTAACTTCTTCATCTATCTGGGCTGCTGTCATGTCGGAACACTCAAGTCGTGCATTTCCCGACAGATACTGATTCTCGATAGTCGCAAGACCCATAGGTCCGAACTTTTTGCTCATGCCGTAACGGGTGATCATGTTCTTCGCAAGATTGGTCGCCTGTTCGATATCGTTGGCAGCACCGCTTGTCACACTTCCGAACACAATGGATTCTGCGGCACGGCCTCCCATGTAAATGACAAGCTTCTGCCTGAGTTCTTCATCGTTCTCAAGATATTTTTCCTCTTCCGGTACCTGAAGAACATATCCGAGCGCCCCCATTGTTCTGGGAATGATAGTGATCTTTTGAACAGGTTCGGTATTCTTCTGCAAAGCCGTAAGAAGAGCATGTCCTATCTCGTGGTAAGACACGATCTTTCTTTCTTCCTTGCTCATGATCCTGTCTTTTTTCTCTTTGCCGGCGATAACCTGCTCTATAGCCTCCATCAGATCCTTCTGACTGACAAATTCACGCTTGTCCTTTACGGCATTTATTGCTGCCTCATTGATCATATTGGCCAGATCTGAACCCACTGAACCTGCGGTTGCAAGTGCGATCTCCTTAAAGTCGACGGTCTCATCCATCTTAACATCCTTGGCATGAACCCTTAGGATAGCTTCTCTTCCCTTAACGTCAGGTCTTTCAACAACAATCCTTCTGTCAAAACGTCCAGGACGGAGCAGTGCTTTATCGAGTATCTCCGGTCTGTTTGTAGCTCCAAGGACCAGAACGCCCTTTGAAGGATCAAATCCGTCCATCTCACTGAGCAGCTGGTTTAAAGTCTGTTCTCTTTCTTCGTTACCTCCACCGTACTTTGAATCACGGCTTCTTCCTATGGCATCGATCTCGTCTATGAATATGATACAAGGTGCATTCTTATTGGCTTCCCTGAAAAGATCCCTTACACGGCTGGCACCGACACCAACATAAAGTTCAATGAAATCGGAGCCTGTAAGAGAAAAGAAAGGAACATGCGCTTCACCGGCAACTGCCTTGGCAAGCAGGGTCTTACCTGTTCCGGGAGGTCCGACCAACAGAGCACCTTTAGGTAATTTCGCACCGATCTTCGTATATTTTGAAGGATCGTGCAAAAAGTCAACCACTTCAACAAGTGATTCTTTTGCTTCGTCTACACCTGCTACATCATCAAATGTAACACCTGTCTCCTTCTGTACATATACCTTTGCATTGGATTTACCAACACCCATGGGGCCACCGCCGCCTGCCATCTTCCTGTATGCAAAGCTTAACAGGAACCATATTAACAATATGGGAAGTATGTAGGTCAGAATAATGGACAGTATCCAACCCGAATTGTCGGGAATGTAGGTCTTGATCTCGACACCTGCTTTTGTAAGTCTTTCAACAAGTACATCTCCACTCTCGGTTATGCCTGTATAATATGTAACCTGAGGTGCCTGTGTGCCGAAAGGATTGAATGCGGGTGTATAGAGATCCTGAACGGCTGAATTCCCTGACTGATCTTTCGCAGCATCGGTCTTGGGAATGATATTCAAAGTATCTGATTTTATCTCTACCTTTGCGATCTCTCCCGCATCAAGTTTCTGTAAAAACTCATCATAGGTGATCTCTGTGGAAGCATCACCGGAAAAAACATTCATGATGAGACTCATGCTGATAAATGTAAGAACAACCGCAATGACCAAAAACATCAGGCTTTGTTTTCTGGGTGGCATGCCTGAATTGTTATTACCCCCCTGACCGTTTCCGGAACCGTTGTTTGAGTTATTCTGGTCATTTTGATTTCTTCCGCTGTATCCCCCCTGTTCGGAATTTCCCGAATCGTATTTTCTGTTCTGTTCGCTCATAATATATTCCTCATAAATGCATCAAACTTAGATTGGACACGATACAATTATAGAGATTGAAATAGTCAAAAGCAATTAAATTTCTGTGAAATGAATGTGAATTAAATCAAAAGAACACACCCTTTTCACATACTTTAACTCTGAGCTTTTTCCTCTATTCCCGGATCAAATCCCGGCATTACCTGAAGCTTAAAGAGATTCATCTTATGCTTCTTGTCGATAAGAGCTTTATGATCCATATCTTCTATGACACCTTCTCTGATATATTTATCAAGCTCGGCATATGTAAATCCAAGATTGTCTTCATCTGTTTTTCCGCAGAGTCCATCGGAAGGAACCTTATCTACCAATTCATTCGGCAGTCCCATCTCCCTTCCTATGGCCTTTACTTCCTGAACCGTCAAATGTGCCAAAGGACTGAAATCGCCGGCCGAATCTCCATATCTGGTTGAGTATCCCACCCAGTCTTCGGAAAGGTTGCATGTATTGGCCACACGACCGTTGCAGCTTTGAGAAACGGCATATACGGTTGTCATACGTATCCTTGGTGACATATTTATAAGTGTCTGACTTGTCAGTTCCAGATCTGAAGGAATCGCGGATTTAAGTCCCTCCACCGCATCCTTGATATTCAC
>CACZSE010000221.1 GCA_902783735.1 uncultured Lachnospiraceae bacterium | reverse complement strand
TCTCTGGGATCTCCGCTTTCCAAAACCTTGCCTTCATCTATGAACAAAAGTCTCGTTCCTACTTCCTTTGCAAAGCCCATCTCATGGGTTACTACGACCATGGTCATGCCGCTCTTGGCAAGGCTTTTCATAACATCCAAAACCTCTCCGACCATCTCCGGATCAAGAGCGGAGGTGGGTTCATCAAAAAGCATGATCTCCGGCTCCATGGCTAGCGATCTTGCTATTGCTATACGCTGCTTTTGCCCGCCCGACAATGAACCGGGATATGCATCTGCTTTTTCTGCCAATCCGACAATATTTAAAAGCTCCATGGCTTTTTCCTTTGCCTTTTCCTGAGTCATCTTTCCAAGCTTGACCGGTGCAAGGGTTATATTTTGCAAAACCGTAAGATGCGGGAATAGATTAAAATGCTGAAATACCATGCCCATCTTCTGTCTTACAAGATTTACGTCCACTCCCGGAAGATTTATCTGCTCTCCGTCGATTATTACTTCTCCCTCGTCGGGTTCTTCAAGCAGATTTAAACATCTTAAAAATGTACTCTTTCCCGAACCTGAAGGTCCGATGACAACCACAACTTCACCTTCGTCTATCTCTTCTGTTATTCCGGCCAGTACTTCTTTACCATCAAAACTCTTATGCAGATTTTTTACATTTATAACAGCTTTTCCATCCATATATATTTCTCCTGAACCTATCTTTTGTCCGACTTTCTTAAATGATCCTCGTACCTTGCAAGTGCAAGTGTCAGTATCTTTATGATGACAAAGTAGATAACAGCCGTGCCTATAAGGGGCATAAATGCTTCATAGGTAGCACTCTTTATAAAGTCACCGGCTTTCTGGATATCCATAAGTCCTACATATCCGACTATGGCCGTCTCCTTGATAAGTGTAATGAATTCGTTACACATGGCAGGGAAAATATTCTTGATCGCCTGAGGTACCACGATCTCCATCATGGTCTGCTTAGCATTGAGTCCCAACGACCTGCCTGCCTCTGTCTGTCCTTTATCGATAGAAAGAATACCTGCTCTTATTATCTCGGAAACATATGCTCCGGAATTTATTCCGAAAGCGATGGCCGCGATGATCCATTTCTGCCAGTTTACGGATGCAAATATTACAAAATAAATGATCATCAGCTGGGTAACCGAGGGTGTTCCTCTTATTACATCTGTGTATATTTTGCCTATAACATTCAAAAACTTCTTTTTAGACAGGTTGCATATGGCTATAAGGAACCCGATAAGGACTCCCAAAAGTGCCGCAAGTATGGAAACCTTTACAGTTATCCCTATACCTTTGACAAGCAGCATATATCTGTCATCTTTTAGAAAACATCTTGCAAATGTATCAACTACACCTGCCCACCATTCTGCCATAAATATTTCCTCTTAACATTATCAGATTGTTTGGTTCATATTACCAATATTTTACTATATCGGCCCAGTTTCCCGCACCTATAACATCCAATGCGAAATTTGTATATTCCAGTGAATCCGCCATATCGAGGTGTTTGTATACCTCATATGCTTTCTTTCTTCCACCGTTTGCGTGGCTCAGTCCCACGGCCAATCCCTGACTTAACTGAAGCGCATCGTCCGTCTCGTGGTTTATTATAAGACCGTTTATATGCGGATTTTTATCACATATATAATATGCATATGCGATGGCTGCCGCCTGTACTGCCTCGCCGGAAGTTGAAGTAAAGCCTACTTCACTTATGAATACATCCCTTGTGGTCCCGTCATCCTTTAGGAAGTTTGACCCACATATATAATCGGTCACTATGTTGATATTTTTCATGCTGACCATGGGCGTATCCACGCTCTGTGTCGTATATTTGGCAAAGCTTCCCGTGTTCCAGAATGCAGCATTTGTCAGCGGTACAGGATACGAATGGTATGCAAGATCCCAGTCGATATTTCCCTTCGCTTTAATGATCGAATTGAAATCATCCAGTATATCTCTGCCATCGTAATCTCCGTTGTTTAAGTTCCTGTTCCAGGTCTGATCCAACGGCATATAGATCTTGGCTCCCGCATTTACACTTTTGATCGCATTATAGAATACTCTGAATCCTTTTGCATATTCATCGGAATATGTGTAATGATCTACGGATGCATAATGATTCCATTCTTTGGTTGCATTGATCTCATTTGCAATGATCCAGTTTGAGATCATACCGTGGGCACCGGAATACCTCTCAGCCAAAAATGTTGCTGCTGCCGCCATGGCATTTACGCCGTTCGCATCGGAACCGTTGAACATATAATACCATGATCTTGAGGCACTTCTTGCATTCGGATGTATAAGCTCCGGGTATGCTCCGTTTGAATTATTAAGTATGACTGCTGTTGCCTGAATACCTTTTTTCTGCAATATACCGAATACAATGTCAAACTCGGCTACTGCCTGTCCGTTAAAAGCATAAGTCTTTCCGCCGTATTCATAATATATGGTGGATTTATTGGCACTTGTAGTCCCGCCCATAATGTATCCGAGGGGTATATTGTAAGCGCCCTGTTTTACACCCAGGTCATCCAGTTCATTTCCGTGGATTCTGTTGGGATCAACAATAAGTCCCTTTACAGAAGAAGGCTTCTTATAGGCATCTACCTTGGCTATCGCCTCCGGATTTGTGATGTATCTGCTTGTACCGAGTATCTGGTATCTGCCTCCGACCTTGGCTGCCACGACAAATTTTTTAAAAAGTCTGGTCGATGCCTGTTTATGATTCAGATTTGCATACATTACAAATTGCGGATTTGTCTTTTCTATTCGAAATGTATCCGCCGGCTCAGCTCCCTCGGGGATTGAATTCTCAAAGGTATTAAGAGCAAAAAGATAAAGATCTTCCGAATCCGAATCGGGTATGCCCGTTAACATCCCTTCGACTTTTACCTTTGACGTATCTTCACTCATGATACGGCAGTCGGCTATGGTCAGATAGTCACAGGTATCGCCTGATATATCTATCTTCTTAAGCCAGCTGTCTTCCCAGGCTTTTTCAAGATTATCCGCATCCTCTATCCTTTTAAGGATCGCTTCTTTCTCAGCCTGAGACAGTTTGAACGAATCATCTTCCGGCTGCTCTTCTTCATCGGTTTGAGCAGTTATTTCTTCCGAAACTTCCTCCGATCCTTTTTCGCCAAAGGGTTTAATTATCACAAATATCGATATGATCATCGTTAAGACAGCCACTACAGCCGCACCAAGACCGATACGGATGAAAAAAAGCTCTCTTGCACGATTTCGCTTTTTTTTCTTTTTTGGCTTTCTCTTTTCTGTTTCCATAAACTCCTGTTTATCCTTATTGCTATACCCCGAAAAGAGAAATCACACCCTCAAAGAATTATTTCCTGTTTCATGTTCCATACGCCAATTTATACAACGCATGAGATAATGTTCATACTCGGGACTCTTGCACATACCCTTGCCTTCAACGTCAGAGATCTTGGCTACATCCATTCCGTTGCAGGCCGTTGTCTTCATGACAATGTTAAGCGGCTCAACGTCCGTGTCATTTGCAATGTATGTTCCGATACCGAAGGCTACTTTTGCCTTATTCTCAAAATATTTTTTGATCTTGGTGGCTTTTTCAAAATTTAAACTGTCACTGAACAAAAGTGTCTTAGTATGAGGGTCTATACCAAGTTCCTTATAGTGAGCGATCATCTTATCGCCCCATACAAAAGGATCGCCGCTGTCATGTCTTACGCCACTGAACAGTGTGGCATATGTAAGCTGAAAATCCTCAAGGAAGCAATCGGTAGTGATAGCATCGGTAAGGGCTGTTCCGTTTAATACGCCATATTCTTTTACCCATGCATCCAGTGCATACCAGTTTGAGAATGCGGGATTATGCTTGTGATTACCCTGTCCGACACACATGATCCACTCATGTGCCATGGTTCCCACCGGTGTTATCCCATATTTCTTTGCAAGATAAACATTTGATGTTCCGACAAAGGTAGAGGTCGGATATTTTGTTTCGTGTAAAGTCTTTACCGCAAGTTCCTGGGCTTCACCCGAAAGACGTCTTCTCATGCCGAATTCCGAAAAAGCACCAAGATCGAATTCACAATTCTTAAGCTTCTTTACTTTTTCATCCAGTCTTGTCTTAAAGCTCTTAAGCAGTGCGTCATAGTCATAGGCCATTCTGAAATAAACTTCATTTACAATTGCAAGGGTAGGTATTTCATACATTGAAGTATTTAACCATGTTCCCTTTGTTTCAATTGTCAGGCCACAGGGAGCATCGGTCCCAAACGTAAAGTCTTCAAATCTGGGCTTCCAGAGCCTCAAAAAGTCGCAGTAGGAACCTCTTATCCATTTTATATTGTGCAGATACTCAAGCTCTTCCTCATTAAATCTGAGATCACAATACATCTTTATCTGATTTTTAATCTCTTCTATCATCTCAGGGGTAAAGTGCACATCTTCATTTCTGCATTTGAAAGACCACGTGGTCTTATACTCGCTGAACTGGTGGTATATTGCCTGTCCCATTGAGAATTTATATGCATCGGTTTCCAGTAAACTTACTATTATCGGTTTCATGATATTTCCTTTCAAACAAACATTTATGACGGGGTAAAGAAAATTATAACACGAAAAGTACCTTTTTCTCAACTATCGGAACGATCACAGGGTTTCATCCGAAAAAATACCCCCGGTCGCACAAAACCGGGGGATAAAATGATCAGATCCTTTACTGTACGAATCTTTCTATGATCTCATTTATATCTGCTGCACTGTTCTTGTTATCTTCCGTTACTTTCATGATCATGCCGGCGTTGTTTGTGGTCGTATCATTTTTGGCAATGATGTCTTCAACACCCTTTTCGTTATCATAAGAAGCGGCACTGACAAGATCAACCTGCTCCTTGATCCTTGACATCGACTGAGAGAACTCACCCGATGTTGCTTCAATAGAAGAGATTGCCTCTCTTATATTTTCAACATCGGTTCCATAGGTCTGTGCCATATCAGAAAACTCTTTAAACTGTGCCATGATATCATTTTCCATGAAATCAATGATATCCTTAAAGCATTCCTTAACACCTTCTATGCTCTTATCGGATGTTATACAGATATTCTGGATCTGTGTTGCGGTCTGTGATGAATCATCCGCAAGTTTACCGATCTCATCGGCTACAACCGCAAAGCCTCTTCCCATCTCACCCGCTCTTGCAGCTTCGATGGATGCATTTAATGATAAAAGATTGGTCTGACTTGTTATATCAAGAATCTTGGCTGCCATCTCGTCGATCTTTGAAAGCTCAGCCAGAGCCGTAACCGATTCCTCGATCCTGAG
>CACZSE010000220.1 GCA_902783735.1 uncultured Lachnospiraceae bacterium | reverse complement strand
TCCGGCCAGAACGGCTGTAATCCGTGATGTGATATGAACGGATAGTTTAATGAACACATCTTTGTATTTATCCTTACTATCCTGTGCATCTTTCGAAACCATATCATGTACTGGAAAAATTCGAATAATGCCCTGTTCTTTTCGAGCAGATTCCAGTCAAGCCATGATATCTCGTTATCGTGGCAATATGCATTATTGTTTCCATACTGTGTATTACCGAATTCATCGCCGGCCAAAAACATCGGGATTCCCCTGCTGAGCATCAGGACCACGCATGCATTTTTAACAAGTCTCTCTCTTAAGCCAATTACCTCCGGGTCATCCGTTTCTCCCTCAAAACCGCAATTCCATGAATAGTTGTCATTGGCTCCGTCGGTATTGTTCCAGCCGTTAGCTTCATTATGCTTATAATTGTATGTATACAGATCATGAAGTGTAAAGCCGTCATGACAGGTTATGAAATTGACCGATGCGAAGTGACCTCTTGCTTCAGGATCGTATATGTCGGGGGATCCGCTTATTCTGTTAGCGGCATACTGAGCTTTATAGTCATCTCCCTTTAAGAAGCTTCTCAGATCATCTCTGTATTTTCCGTTCCATTCCACCCATCTGTTCCAGTTGGGGAATGACCCTACCTGATACATACCGCCTGCATCCCATGCTTCCGCGATCAGCTTGACGTTGCTCAATATCGGGTCAAAGGCCATAGACTCCAAAAGCGGCGGATCACTCATGGGAGTTCCGTCCTGATATCTTCCAAGAATGGATGCAAGATCAAACCTGAAGCCATCTATTCTGTATGTTATGACCCAGTATCTTAAGCAGTCCAGTATCATTCTTCTGACAACGGGGTGGTTGCAGTTCAAAGTATTACCGCATCCCGAAAAGTTGTAATAATATCCTTCGGGTGTGAGCATATAGTAGACATTGTTATCGATACCTTTAAAAGAAAATATCGGTCCCTGTTCATTGCCTTCCGCAGTATGGTTGAAGACAACATCAAGATAAACTTCTATACCATTCTCGTTGAGCAGTTTAACAAGTCTTTTTAATTCATTACCCTCTTTGTTATATTCAGGCTGTGAACAGTAAGCGGTATTCGGTGAAAAATAGCTTACGGTATTATAGCCCCAGTAATCTATAAGCTGATGTCCGTCATATTCACGATGATCATGCATCTCGTCAAATTCAAAGATCGGCATCAGTTCAACAGCCGTTACTCCAAGTTCTTTCAGATACGGAACCTTTTCCCTTATCGCATCAAACGTTCCCGGAAATCTGACACCCGAAGAAGGATCCATCGTAAATCCTCTGACATGCATCTCATATATGATGATATCTTCCATGGGGGTAAGCGGCTGCTTGCTGTCTCCCCAGTCAAAATCATCTTTTACGACTCTGGCCCGATAACCCGAATAGTCAACCTCATCAACTCCAAACTCTCTGAGGCCGGCTACCGCTTTGGCATACGGATCCAGCAATATATTATTTTTGTCAAACAACAGTCCTTTTTGGGGATCATACGGTCCATCCATACGATACGCGTATTCCAGACCTTCTATATCCACACCGAAAACTATCATGGAATAGCATTTGCCTATACGGTAGTGTTCGGGAAAGGGCAGAACCACAAACGGCTCATCTTCTCTTCTGTGAAATAACAGAAGTTCGCAGGATGTCGCACCATTTGACTGGATCGTAAAATTAACTCCTCCGGGAATGGGGGTCGCTCCGTTAATCTCATAAAATCCCGGCCTTACGTCAAACCCTGATATTCTGTCCATCGGAACCAGGTTTATATGCTGATCCCTTACACTGCTCTTGTTTTCAGACTCCATATTATTTTCCCCACTCGCCCGTCCATGGATCGATAAAATATTCAAGTCTTGTATCCATCAGTCCGGCGAGAAATGAAAATGCGCTGTTAGCCATGATGACCACTTTACACATGCTCATCAGCTGCAGATCGACATAGCTTTCATTTCCCATGTTACCTGAAATATATTCAATCTTGTGTGCAAAATTAAGTCCCAGCTGGTTAACATGCTGATTACACCAGTAAAGATCATCGGAAAAAACATAAACCGTAAAGTTTTTAAAATGCTCAGAGAGATCTTTTAAAGCGTTAAAATAGTAATCAGCTCCCAGCTGAATGCCCATTTTAACAAAGTCCCCTCGTCTGATATGCATTCCCACGGACATGCCCTTTAAGATCATGTCTTTATATTTTAATGCCTGTTTGCTTTTTATCTCGGGAAACCTGAGTTCCTCAAGCATCTGCTCTCTGTAACTGTCAAACCAGTTTTTCTCTACCCAGTCACCATGATAATAAACTATAGGTTTATCTATCTTTACTATATCGGGATAGAATCCGCCTTCGGGAAGCATACGATAAACCTCTCCGTCAAATGCGTTATCTTTCTTATAGTCATCATTGTCGGCATACATGATGATATCATTGCCATCATCCTTGAGGATCTGGGGTATGCTCTTTCCGTTTTTCTTTTGCTCGATCATTGAATCCCATTTTGCAGCCTCGTAGCATCTGCTCAACAGTTTCGGTTTTACTCCGAATACTTTTTCAAGTTCATACCCATTGTACTTTTTGTTGATATAAAAATCGGAATCATCCAAATACCAGTCCTGTTTAGGATCGGACAACTCACCGTATCTCATAAAAACATACTGAAAAACCTGATTTGCAAACCCTCCGCTTAATTGCTGTATCCTCATATGTTACCCCCTGTGCCGATGATCGGCAAAAACACTATCGTCCTATACTGTAATACTCCACTCCTGCCTTTTTCATATCCTCGACCGCATATATATTTCTTCCGTCATATACAAGCGGTGTCTTCATTAACTCTTTATACTCAGCCGGTTTAACATTTTTGATCTGTTCCCATTCGGTAAATACAAAGCATATGTTGGCTTTATCAAGTGCCTCTTTCGGGTCGTTTACATATGTAATGCTTCCGCGACCGTTCTTGCCTTCCGCAAACTGCTGCTTTGCTCTGGGAATACCCGCAGGATCGTAAGCATATATATCTGCCCCCTGTTCGAGAAGCAGCTTGATATTCTCACTTGACGGAGCCTCTCTCAGATCGTCCGTACCGGCCTTAAACGTGAGTCCTAAAACTGCCACCTTGAGTCCGTCAAAAGTTATCATCCTGTCCTTAGCCTTTTCAAACAGTCTGGTCTTTTGTTTTGTATTTACGTCTACGCAGGCCTCAACAGTCTTTAACTCATAACCATGCTGTTTTGCCAAAAACTTAAGCGCTTTGGTATCCTTGGGGAAACAGCTGCCTCCAAAACCTATGCCGGCATTTAAGAATCTCTCTCCGATCCTCGCATCGTAGCTCATACCTTTTGCCACATCTTCGATATCGGCTCCGACCAATTCGCATAAGTTTGCTATGTCGTTCATATATGAGATCTTAAGTGCAAGGAAATCGTTACACGCATACTTGATCATCTCAGCGCTTCTTCTCTTAACCGATACGATAGGAAGTCCAAAGGGCTCATATATCTCCATAAGCTTTGCTTCAGCTTCCTTTGATTCCGTACCTATGATGATCCTGGCCGCATGCAGAGTGTCTCTAACCGCAGTTCCCTGTGCCAGAAATTCCGGATTCGATGCCACTTCAATCTTGATATCCTTATCCAGGAAATCCTTGATAAACTGTTCAACCTTGTCATTTGTTCCTACCGGGACCGTCGATTTGACCACAACCAGACAATCATGTACGACCGATTCGGCGATCTGACGGCAAACCGTTGCAATATAACTGAGATTTGCACTTCCGTCCGGCATCTCGGGAGTTCCTACTCCTATAAAGATCGCATCGGCATTGGC
>CACZSE010000219.1 GCA_902783735.1 uncultured Lachnospiraceae bacterium | reverse complement strand
TATACGCAAAATGCAGTTGAACAAAACTATGATCTGAACGGTAAGATAATTGCGTTAAATTCGATCAAACTCGGAAAACGCGACAGCAAAGGAACAAAGATCAGAGGTAACTAAATGCGAGTTATAGCAGGTTCGGCACGTTCGGTGCCACTCATTGCCCCTGCGGGATTTGATACAAGACCTACAACCGATAAGATAAAGGAAACACTCTTCAATATGATCAATTTCGATCTTCCGGACTGTGTTTTTATAGATCTTTACAGCGGCAGCGGAGCCATAGGTATCGAAGCATTGAGCAGAGGTGCAAAGCATGCTTATTTTGTTGAAAAGAACAGAAAAGCGATCGAATGCATTAAACTTAATGTTTTAAAGTGTAAGTTCGAGGACAGGGCTACAATAATATCGAGAAGCGCTTCAGATGCTCTCTATGAGATACATTCAAAGGCCGATATCATTTTCATGGATCCGCCCTACGATCTCATGGAAGAGGAAAATATCATGAAGCAGCTCTTAACTTCAAAGATCCTGCACGAAGATACCATCATTATCATTGAAGCGGCCATGGAAAGAGATCTGAGAGGTATTGAAGAACTGGGCTATGAATTGTATAAAGAAAAGTTCTACAAATCGAACAAGCATGTATTTTTCAGGCTGAAAAATGACAGTAACTTATGATCAAAAATGTCATGTTTATAAGTTTAAAAACTGATGAGTTTTTAGTATAATATATTTAGTTTTTTTGAGGTGGTGCCATGCATTCTGCAATGTATCCCGGAAGTTTCGATCCGCTCACTTTCGGTCATCTGGATATTATAACAAGAGCATCGGATATGTTTGACGAGGTAATAGTCGGCGTATTGGACAATTACCGTAAGATACCATTGTTTTCGGTAGAGGAACGTGTTAATATACTTAAGGAAGCTACGAAGGATATGAAAAATATCAAAGTCGAAGCTTTCAGCGGACTTATTGTGGATTTCGCCAGACAAAAAAATTGCAATATCGCGATCCGCGGTCTGAGAGCCATTTCTGATTATGAATACGAACTTCAGATGGCTCAGACAAACCGTCTTTTGAGCAAAGGTTCACTCGATACGATATTTTTAACAACCAGTCTTGAATATTCTTACATCAGTTCATCGGGTGTTAAAGAGATCGCATATTTTAACGGTGATGTAAGTAAATGTGTCCCGGAATTTGTGGCCGAACTGATCTACGAAAAGTACAGACAGCAAAAAAGATAAGAAAGGTTGAAGGGGTTTATGGAAACAAAGCAGAGCAAGATCGAATTATTGATCGAAGAGATACAGGACTATATCGACAGTTGTAAATATAAGGCTTTGTCCAACAACATCATATTGGTAAATAAGGATGAGATGGATTCTTATCTTATGGAGCTAAAGAAGAACACTCCCGAAGAGATCAAGCATTATCAGAAGATAATCGCAAACAGAAACGCTATCATGGCTGAAGCCGACAAGGCCAGAAATGATGCAAAGCTTGAAGCTCAGGAGATAGTAAATAAAGCGATCAGCCAGACCAATGAGCTTATCAGTGAGCATGAGATCATGCAGAGAGCTTACGATCAGGCCAATGAGATCATCAACCTTGCAGCTGCTCAGGCTCAGGAGATAGTTGATGCGGCTGTTATTGAGGCGAACGGTCTTAAGGAATCTGCCACACAGTATACCGACGGTTTACTAGCACACGTTGAAGAGGTTGCTTCTCATTACATCAACCAGTCAGGCAACGAATTCAACAATCTTATAAACAGCCTCAATGAATGTGTTGAGACAGTCAGAGCCAACAGAAATGAGTTGTATCCCCAGACGGTAGCAGACGCAGGAGCAACAACGGATTTTATACCGGTTCAGAATACGGCGTCACTCAAAACCGACACGATTTCCGATCTGGATCTTATTTAACAAATTAAGAGCTGCGTTGATCGCAGCTCTTAATTTTTGTATACCTTTCTGAAACCAAGAGGAATATATGAAAAGGACTGTTTCAATCATTATCAAAAGAATAACGATCTGTTTATTTGCACTTTTCCTTTTCTTTTCATTTAATACACAGAGTAATGCAAAAAATGTCACTGTGGTCATTGATCCCGGACATGGCGGTGAAGCATTGGGCGGAAACTTTGAAGATCGTATAGAGAGGGACATCAATCTCATAACCGCCATATCCATGAAAGAAAGACTTGAACAGTATGAAGGCGTTGATGTGTATATGACTCGGGAGAATAATACCGATAAAGAACTTTCGAGAAAACAGCGCTTTGATATTGCACAAAAAGTCAATGCCGATTTTTTGTTTTCGATACATTACAACATGTCCGAATATCATACTCTTTACGGCAGTGAAGTCTGGGTGGCTTCAAAGGGCAAGAATTATGTAAAAGGCTATCAGTTTGCCACCATTGAGATGGAAGCTTTAAAGGATCTGGGATTGTTTGACAGAGGGATCAAGAATAAGCTTGATAAAGACCGCACGGGTGAGTATTACGGCATACTTAAATATTCCGAAGAATATGCAATTCCTGCGGTCATCATTGAACATTGTCATCTTGATGAAGAAAGAGACAGCGCATTTTGGAATGAACAAGCCTATAAGGAGTTCGGCATTAGAGATGCCGACAGTGTTGCAAAATATTTTAAACTTTC
>CACZSE010000218.1 GCA_902783735.1 uncultured Lachnospiraceae bacterium | reverse complement strand
CTGTCAATAGATGCATTATATGAGATACCCTGTTCGTATTTTATGATCCTGGCCTTGTCGTTATCATTTGCTTCAATCGTCTGGCCGCCGGACTGTATGCAGGGAATAAACTGTACCGAATCTATATCAAGAGCATCTGCACAGCTGCTGTCAAGGCTAAGCGTCACGAGACAGGTATCCTGAGTATTACTGTTAAACAGGAAATTGCCCAAACTGTAAAAAACAGGGACGCCGTCAATATATTCTATACCCTGAAGACAATGACTGTGTGCACCGATCACAAAATCCGCACCGGCAGATATCATATCCTTTGCGGTACTTCTTTGCCAGCTTCTTACAAGGTCCGATTTCTCCGTTCCCCAATGTACGAAGCATATAACAAAATCACTGTTTTTATCGGCATCCGCTATAACTTCTTTGACTCTGGCAGTATCAAGACATCTGAGAACGCCGGGCGAAGTGGCGGTAGCCTCTTTTGTCTCGGGATTATCATATCCTTCGATCTGAGTTGCGGCAACAATTGCGATCTTCTTATTATTTACAGTGAAATATGCAGGCATTTGAGCCTCTTCAATGTTTTTCCCGGCTCCAACATACGGCATGCCTATATACTTTAAGATCTTAAATGTATCGATAAGGGCATCGGGACCGTAGTCATAGCAGTGATTGTTGGCCAAAGAAACGATGTCCGTTCCAATATCCTTCAGGTATGAAGCGGAGGACGGAGCAGCTCTGAAGGTATACATTTTTCCTTCGAGAGGGGCGCCGCGATCCGAGTATGGGAATTCGTTATTTAACATGAAAATATCGGAAGATATCATACGATCAAGAAGTGAATTGTCAAAACTGTTTTTCATGTCATCATCATGACGCTTTATATAGTTAAGAACAGAACACCCCTCTGTCAGACATACATCACCGGCGAAACTGATCGTTATGATGTTTTCATCATTTTCACTGATGGTATATTGTTTATCGATCGAATCCGTAAATGATCCGTCTTCATAGGGATCAGGTATATCTGTCTCGACTGAGAGATCTTCTTCGGAGTCTTCTTTTTTTAGAGATCCTTCAGTGGGCATTACTTTTTCATCATCTTTATCATAATATTCTATCTGAACTTCAACATGGTCTTTGGGCTTATCATCGTTTTTTGAGTGCATTCCAAGACCGAATGCATTTTCAATATCACCAATGTCACACCCGTTCAAGAATACACATGATATTATGATCATGATATTAACTATGATCTTAGACGATCTTTTCATTACTCCACCTTTTAAATGTTATTTTGTAGAAAATAGTAGTTGTCAACCATATATATTGTATCATATATTATTCATCGGACGATAACAGATTTGTTACACAGACAATTGTATATTCATGTAGAGTGGTGGAGAAAGCGTTTTTCAGGAGCATTTATGAAAAGATTTGCGGTCGGATACAGCGACTTGGACAATTCAAAAGAGGCATTGAGCATAGTGTGCGAGCAGATAAGCAGTGGTATGGGCAGAAAAGAGCCCATTCTTGTAGTGTTCTGTTCCGACAGTGAGAATTTTGCTTACTATTCAAAACAGCTCAGAAGACGTTTTCCTTTTTCGACGGTAATGGGAATGACGGCATATATGGGCTTTTCTTCCAGAGGATATGGTAAGAATGCGCTTTCCTGCCTCGCTATCATGGATGGTATAGAGATAAAAGCCGGAAAGATGATATCTCCCAAGGGAGGTTTTAAAGAATTTGCATCAAAAGTTATAGATACCATGAATACTTTGAGAGAAACCGAAAATACACTGTGTTTTACATGCGGTGCAAAGATGCTTGACATGGAAGTGGCTTTAGAGACCGGACAGGTCCTTGAAGAAAAAGGTATTAAGGTTTGCGGTGGCTCCATCGGTGAGGATGATAACTTAAGCACTATGTTGTCATTTAACGGAGAGGTGTTTGATCAGGGAGGTATGTTCTGTTTTATACATAATCTGTGTGGACGGATCGAACTTTTTTCGCAGTCAATGTCGGAGGATGGAATAGAGAATATTCTTGAAAAAACGGCGGACACAGTTAAAGGAAGCGGGATCAAACCTGTATTTTCGATAGTTGCCAACGGGATTGATTACACATTGGCAATGGAGAAGATGAACCTGCTGTATGATTTTACCGATATGTTCTGTATGGAATTTGGTGAATATATGGGTTTTTCCGGATATAAGGATAAGGATTTTTACAAATCAAGCTACGATTCCATGCTTATTGCCATGTTTGAGTAAAAATATATTGAATTTGTTCAGATATTATGGTAGACTAGTTGACGTGCGAAATATCATATATTTTGGTGAGGAGAGATAACATGGCAGTTTTAAGAACCGTTTTGACTGTGATTTTCATTATAATATGCGTTATCATTTCAGCAATCGTATTATTGCAGGAAGGAAAGTCTGCAGGACTCGGAGCCATCAGCGGAGCAGCTGAGAGTTACTGGGGAAAAAACAAGGGCCGTTCGATGGAAGGAGCACTTGTAAAGATAACCAGATGGTTGACGGTAGCATTCTTACTGATAGCGATCGTATTGAATATCAGCAGATTTGGTTGAAAATAGTCTGAAATGCCCTTGCTTACGCAGGGGCTTTTTTTGTGCAGAGCACTT
>CACZSE010000217.1 GCA_902783735.1 uncultured Lachnospiraceae bacterium | reverse complement strand
AGGATGTAAAGTTATGCTTGGATATACAGATACATTTACAGGCATGGAGGAATATGCATCTACAAATTATATAACCTATTCCGACGGCTCAAGACTGCCCGTTGTGGCAACAGAGTCATACAAATATGACTGGGAAGATGAAGTGTGTGTGTCTTACGGCTCCCTTGCAGTACAGGTGCCGGAAGATTATGATGAACTTGTTTTCTATGTTTCAAGCGCAGATTATGCGTATTCGGGGAAGGTTGACCCCAATATAAGATTTATGGAGATGAATTGATGCTTTTAAACAAAACAAAAAAGCTGACCATGGTTTACATAACTGCGGTGGCGATCATTATCGGCTTATTATTTTCAACTTTATATTTACATGCTGCCGAACCTGTGGGGACTGCCACGGTCACGGCCGATTCCTTAAATGTCAGGAGCGGTCCCGGAAAGGATTATGAAGCAAAAGGCAAATTATATTCGGGAAATGTTGTGGATGTACTGTCTGTCGAAGGGCAGTGGCTTGAGATATCATACAACGATTCAAACGGATATATCAGTATAGACTATGCGGAGTATGAACCTTCGGAAGAGATCATCGAGGATGAAGAGGAAGAAGTACAAAATGAACCTGCAGACGAAGACACTCAGGAGGTAGAGGATGAGAGTACTCTGGACTATAAGGTGTTTTTCGGACTTATCGGTGCAATAGCCGTACTCATGATCATTATTCTCATAACCATAAAGAGCATTAAAAACAGTGATGAAGATGATTATGATGAAGACGACGATGATGACGATGAAGAAGAGTATGAGGATGACGAAGAAGAATACGAAGATGAGGAAGATGACTACGAGGAAGACGAAGACGATGACGAATATGAATATGTTGTCGTTAAGAGACCTAAGCAGCAGACTGCCTCAAACAAACCAAGTCCTAAGAGCAGCGATGATTTTTTGATCGATATCGATCCAAAATACTTTGAATGAGAGAAGGCTTAGCCTCAGAGAGGGATTTTTATGGGAAAAAGAAGGGTATTTCTTATTGTATTGGACAGCATGGGGATAGGAGAAGAACCGGATGCGGATCTTTTCGGTGATGTGGGCAGTAATACATTAAAGACGATCGCCGGAAACGATAAGTTTAACACTCCGACCATGAAAAAGATCGGATTGTTTAATATTGAAGGAGTAAGGGAATGGGCCGAACCGTATTCGGCGCCTGTCGGATCATTTGCCAGATTAAGAGAGAGTTCCATGGGAAAGGATACGACTATCGGACATTGGGAGATGGCAGGCATTATATCTGAGAGACCGTTTCCTACTTATCCAAACGGGTTTCCCGATGATGTTCTTGAAGAATTTATGGAAAAGACCGGAAGGGGAGTTCTGTGTAACAAGCCTTATTCGGGAACGGAGGTCATAAAAGACTACGGAATTGAACACATTGAGACAGGTGATCTCATAGTATATACATCCGCGGACAGTGTCTTCCAGATTGCAGCCCATGAAGATGTGGTAAGTGTGGAACAGCTCTATGAATACTGTAAGATCGCAAGAGAGATATTGCAGGGTGAACACGGAGTGGGAAGAGTGATAGCCAGACCGTTTGTGGGTAAGAGCCCGGACTTTGTCAGAACTCCGAGAAGACATGATTTTTCACTTGTTCCGCCAAGAACCACAATGATGGATGTGCTTTCGCAAAAAGGATTTGACATTTACGGCATTGGGAAGATATATGACATATTTGCGGGAAAGAGCATTGAGCATTCACAAAGGATAGAAAACAATGTTGACGGCATGAATAAGACTTTGAGTCTCTTGGATGTGGATTTCAACGGCCTTTGCTTTGTAAATCTGGTAGACATGGACATGATCTACGGACACAGAAGAGATATAGAAGGTTATGCCAATGCCGCAACCACATTTGATGCTCAGTTTACTGAGTTCATATCTAAGATGCGTGACAGTGACATCGTGATGATCACGGCAGACCATGGATGCGATCCGGGATTTAAAGGTACGGATCATACAAGAGAATATGTACCGTTTTTAGCATACGGAAAAGATATTCGTGCGGGAGTTGACCTCGGAACGAGAAGTACTTTTGCGGATATATCGGCGACCATTCAGGATATATTCGGTGTTGAGAACATGACGGACGGAGTAAGCTTTTGGAATGAGATAAAGAGGTGATCTATGGATAAAGCACAACTGGTAAATAAAGCGATAGAGGCCAGAGAAAAGTCGTATTCACCTTATTCCGGATTTTGCGTCGGAGCGGCTCTTGAAACGGAAGAAGGAGAAGTCTATCTTGGCTGTAACATAGAAAATGCCGCATTCGGTCCTTCCGTATGTGCTGAAAGAACTGCGTTTTTTAAAGCAGTCAGTGAAGGGCGCGGAGACTTTAAGCAGATAGCCATAGTGGGAGCACCGAGAGGTGAAGAGATCCATTCATTTTGTTCGCCCTGCGGTGTCTGCCGACAGGTGATGAGTGAGTTTTGCAGAAAAGATAAATTTCAGATACATCTTTACAACGGTGAGGAGATCAGGACCTTTTTACTGGAAGAACTCCTGCCGTATGCCTTTGATCTTGATGGAGAATGATCTGTATGAGAATGTATGATATTATCGCAAAGAAGCGAGATAAAAAAGAACTTACGACCGAAGAGATAAATGAATTTGTAAACGGATATGTAAAGGGCGAGATCCCGGACTATCAGGCTTCCGCTTTGCTTATGGCAATATATCTGAATGGAATGACGGAGAGGGAGACATTCGATCTCACAACCGTTATGATGAGATCCGGAGATCTGGTAGATCTTTCACCCATAGAGGGAGTAAAAGTAGATAAACACAGTACGGGCGGAGTGGGAGACAAGACCTCTCTTATAGTCGGTCCCATAGTAGCCGCATGTGGCGTCAAAGTAGCGAAGATGAGTGGAAGAGGACTCGGACATACCGGAGGTACCGTCGATAAACTTGAGTCAATTCCGGGATTTAAAACAGCACTTGATCGAGATGAGTTTTTTGATGTGGTAAATAAAACCGGGATCAGCGTGATCGGACAGTCGGGGGATCTGGCACCTGCCGATAAAAAGCTTTATGCGCTCAGGGATGTGACGGCTACAATAGAAAGCATACCCCTTATCGCATCTTCGATCATGAGTAAGAAACTGGCTGCAGGTGCCGATTGTATCGTACTTGATGTTAAGACCGGCAGCGGGGCTTTCATGAAGACAGTGGAGGATTCCGTAAAACTTGCTCAGGAAATGGTCAAGTTAGGTGAGAATGCCGGCAGACGTACATGCGCACTTATAACCGATATGGATGTACCACTGGGAAGAAATATAGGAAATTCACTTGAGGTGATAGAGGCTGTAGAGACACTTAAAGGAAACGGACCCGAAGATCTTACTCACGAGGCTTTGTATCTGGCGGCAAACATGCTGGAAGTGGCAGGCAAGGGAGATGAGAAAGAGTGCCTGAAAATGGCAAAAGAAGCGATAGATAACGGGTCCGCTCTGGAATGTCTTGCACAGATGGTGAAAGCACAGGGTGGAGATGAGAGTGTCATAAGAGATACGGGTAATTTCGCAAAAGCAGCTTTCAGTCATGAGATAAGATCGCCATATGAAGGCTATATCGCTCACATGGATACGGAAGGGTGCGGGATCGCTTCAATGATGCTTGGCGCCGGAAGAGAGACCCTGGACAGTGTTATTGATATGGCTGCGGGGATCGTTATAGAGAAAAAGACGGGAGATCATATCAAACGTGGAGATCTTATCGCTACACTTTATGCAAATGATAAAGCGCTGTTTGATAAAGCTGAGAAAAAATATCTCGACTCGCTTAAAATAAGCGACGGCGAAGTAAAAAGGAATCCTTTGATATATGCAAAGGTAAGTAAGGAAGGGGTACAGTACAATGACTAACATGGAGATAGCAGCTTATATAGATCATACTTTATTAAAGCCTACCGCAACATGGGAACAGATCCGTGAGTTGTGTGAAGAGGCCATAACCTATCATACTGCAAGCGTATGCATTCCACCCAACTACATAGCGAGAGTCAAAGAAGAATTTAAAGACAGGTTAAAAATAGCTACTGTCATAGGCTTTCCTTTGGGATATGAGACCACTGCGGCAAAAGCAGAGGAAACAGCCACCGCGCTCGATGACGGAGCAGATGAGATCGATATGGTCATTAATATCACCGACGTAAAGAATAAGGAGTATGACAAGGTTACCGAAGAGATAAAGAGCCTTAAAGCGATCTGCGCAGATAAGATACTTAAGGTTATAGTAGAGACCTGTTATCTTACTCAGGACGAAAAGATCGCGATGTGCAGATCCGTTACCGATGCGGGAGCGGATTATATTAAAACATCTACAGGCTTCGGAACGGCAGGAGCGACCCTGGAGGATGTCAGACTTTTTAAAGAGCATATAGGACCAAATGTAAAGATCAAGGCGGCAGGCGGCATAAGGACCAAAGAGGACATGATCTCTTATATAGAAGCAGGTGTAAGCCGCATAGGCTGCAGCTCGACAAAAGTTTTGTTTGAATAAATATTTTATAGTTTCTTAATTGATTAGAGAATGCATGTATGGTAATTTATTATAGCAAACGTTTGATTTGCATGTATTGATTGTCCGTACATGCATTATTTTGAGGATAAATATGTATAACGATCTTTTTTCGATAGGTCCTGTCACGGTTCACGGATACGGACTCATGATAGCTATAGGCGTGGTTGTGGCCATGGTCGTGTCCGACAAGAGAGCCGGTAAAAGAGGACTGAACGGCGAACTTGTTTACGGCATGACTGTATGGACCATTGTGTTGGGCTTTTTGAGTGCAAAGGTTCTCTATATAATCACATGCTTTAAAGACTTTCTTACGGCTCCCATGAGCTACATCAAAGGAAGCGGTTTTGTGGTCTTTGGCGGTATCATTGGAGGCGTTGCGACCATATGGGGTTATTGTAAGGCACATAAAGTGAGCTTTATCGATATGTTTGATCTGGTGGTACCTTCTGTTGCGCTTGCTCAGGGCTTCGGACGTATCGGATGTCTTTTGGCAGGATGTTGTTACGGCCGTGAGACTCAAAGCAGTATAGGGATCGTTTTTACACATTCCGACTTTGCGCCCAACGGTGTTAAGCTTTTGCCGACGCAGATCATGATGTCTGTGGGAGATTTTATCAATGCGGCTTTACTTTTCTATCTGGCAGACAGAATAGAAAAGAAGATCATGGTCCGGGATGGATTGGAAAGCAGACCTTCCGGAACAGAAGGAAGACTGGGTATAGCATACCTGGCATTTTACAGCATCGGAAGATTTGTTGTAGAGTTTTTCAGAAATGACTACAGAGGTTCGGTAGGGATCTTATCGACGTCCCAGTTTATAGCAATACTTGTTCTGGCCGGCTGTATATGTTTATACTATTTCAGATTTATCAGGAAAAAGAAAAGTGACGCGACCGTTGAATAGTTAAGATAGGGATTAAGAAGATGTCGGTATGTGATACATGTGCAAATTACACATATGATGAAGAATATGAATATTACGTCTGTGACATAGATCTGGATGAGGATGAGATGCAGCGGTTTTTAAGCAACAGCAACGATACCTGTCCGTATTATCAAAACGGCGATGAGTATCAGGTGGTAAAGCATCAGGCATTTTGATGTTGCCGTATTTTGAAAGGTCATTTTATGGATAAACAGGAGTTTATCAATTCATTACGTAGAGAACTGTCCGGGATGGCGGACTATGAATATGTAAATGATACAATAAACTATTACGAAAACTACATCGAGAGTGAGGTACGAATGGGTACTCCCGAATCGGAGGTTTTGGAAAATCTCGGAGATCCGCGACTTATAGCAAAGTCTATTCGCGCCAGTAAAAATTCTACCGGATCGACGACACAGGATCGCAGCTTTGAAAATGAAGCGGTCAATGAGAATCCTTCCACAGGATTAACACTGCTTGGAAAGTTCCTAAACCTTCCCGTATGGGTGCAAAGAGCATCGATAGGTGTGGGAGTGATAGCGGTTTTTGCATTGGCGATATCGCTCTTAAGCTGGATGTTTCCCGTATTACTGGTAGGAGGTATCGCATATCTTTTCTATCGGTTTTTTAGAGACAATTTCTTGAACTGATCACAGATCCGGCAAAAAGAAAGAGGTTTTTTTATCATTAACGGGTAAAATCACAAATATCTCTTGACTTTTGTCGTAAATGTGCTAACATAAATGCGTTGTCATTATGTGTGCTTAGCTCAGCTGGATAGAGCGTTTGGCTACGGACCAAAAGGTCGGGGGTTCGAATCCTCTAGCACACGTACAAAAAACACGTCCGCCGGACGTGTTTTTTTAGTGTGCTGACGAGGATTCCCTCTAGCACACGTACAAAACGTTTGCCGGACGTGTTTTTTTAGTGTGCTGACGAGGATTGGTATTTTACTATGAATAAACGTAGAGATCATTACGCAGTTAGAAGATACAAATTTAAGAAGGAAGTTAATCTTGCGAAGCAGAATTTTCCGACGGACGCCATGGAGGAGTATTGGAAGAGGCATTCCATGACCATTTCCAAGGCGGTTTATGAGACCTTTCTGGACACTCTTGCAAAAGAACGTGTATTTATTCACAGATCCAATTCTTACGGTGCGGATATAAAACAGGAGGTTCACAACGGAAATATTGAAAAATTCTGTAAGATCCTTCCCGAAAAGATAAACTCGTCTTTTATTTTTGAACTGTCCCCGCAGATACCGCATTCCATTTACGGAGCCATGCTTGAAGCAGATGATGCGGTCATACTGGATTTTATGACTTCAAATAAGGAAAAAGTCATCTCAAAGCTGATCATGAATTATCTTCGTGAGACAAAGAAGATAAAGATCATTACAGAGTATATAAAGAACTCGTTAAATGAACAGATTATCTATGATCAGCTGCTTATCAATCCACATTATTCAAGATCCGCGGGACGTTTAAAAGGTTCCATGATGGCAAAAAAACTTCTTGCGGAAAATATAGAGTCTTCGACACCCGACGATTATACCATGCTCTTTCCGTTGGCGAGACAGATCAACAGGAGATTCATCATACACATCGGGCCTACGAACTCCGGCAAGACTTATCAGGCACTGGAAGACCTTAAACTCGCATACAGCGGTATATATCTTGCACCTCTTCGGCTTTTGGCATATGAACAGTATGAAAAGATGAACAGAGAAGGTGTGCCTTGTTCCATGATAACCGGAGAAGAGCAGATAATCATGCCCGGATCGTTTCATCAGTCTTCTACCATAGAAATGCTTGATCTGAATGAGGAATGGGATGTGGCGGTCATAGACGAAGCCCAGATGGCTGCGGATCTTCAACGCGGAGGGTTTTGGACGAACGCCATTTTGGGTATCCGTGCGAAGGTGATCCACATTTGTGCTTCGCCCGACGCGGAGACAGCTTTAAAGAGAATGATATCATCCTGCTCTGACAGTTACGAAGTGGTGTATCATGACAGAAAGACTCCGCTTGTAATGGATGAAGAAGCGGCACAATTCACCTTCCCGAACGATGTAAGACCGGGAGATGCACTGATAGTTTTTTCAAGAAAGGATGTTCATGCCGTTGCTGCCGAACTTCAGCAGAAAGGGATCAGCTGCAGCATCATTTACGGATCGTTGCCATATGACGTAAGACACAGGGAAGCACAAAAATATGCCGATGGAGAAACGGAAGTGGTAGTTGCTACCGATGCAATAGGCATGGGAATGAATCTGCCGATCAAAAGGATAGTATTCCTGCAGACTGTAAAGTTTGACGGAAATTCAGAGCGTACCCTGACATCGTCCGAAGTAAAACAGATAGCCGGAAGGGCGGGGCGATACGGATTATATGATACGGGATATGTCACCTCATACTATGATTTTGAGATCATAAGAAGCCTTCTGGAAAGCCCGCTGGTTCCTATCAATAAAGTTATGATAAACATCCCTGAGGATTTCCTGGAAAAAGAAGGAACCGTATCGGCCATCCTGGAGACATGGAATAAGATACCGGCGGCAAGTTATTATGATAAAGGAGATATATCCGAAAAGATATCAGTGGCAAAGGAACTTGAGGATATTGAAAATAATAAGGAACTGATAAGAAAGTTTCTCAGGATACCTGCAAATCCGGACAATAAGGAGACTTTCCGCATATACGCCGAATATTATATGATGGCAGTTCGCGGTATAGAACCGGACATTTATCTGACCATGAGAGAGTTCGATGCCGAAAGGGTAGACGATAAGGAACCCAATGCTTTACAGAGACTCGAGACAGACAGTGCTGTTTATGATTTTTTATATGCATATACCAGAATGTTTGGAAATGCGGATGATCTGAGTTATATATTGGAAGGAAAAAGAAGGATATCCGATAAGATGTTTGTCATTCTTGACAGACAGGAACTCAGTCGT
>CACZSE010000216.1 GCA_902783735.1 uncultured Lachnospiraceae bacterium | reverse complement strand
TGTTCTTTTATCGTTCCTATATGAATTCGTTCAAGGAAGATAAACCTTTAAAATACTATGATCAGTATTATGTCATGATAGCATCGGATCCGAAGTCTTCCTTTATGCAGGCTGTTTACAACGGAGCTGTGACTGAAGCTTCCGAGTCAGGCATATGTATAGATATGCTTGGGGATGAACTGCCGTCTGATTATACAAAATATGACCTCATGAGGATAGCCATCGATTCAAGGGTGGACGGTATAGTGATCGATGCCGATGAATCCGAAGAGATGACTGAACTTCTCGATAAAGCTGCTCAATACGACATTCCGGTCGTGACTTTACTCGATGATAATACAAAAGGTGAGAGATGTTCCTTTGTGGGTATCGGAGGATACGACATAGGAAAGGAATACGGAACAAAGGCGGCAGATATCATAAAAAAACTGCGCCGTGATTACTTCATGACAACGGATGATGCAAAGGAGGAAGATATCGCTTCCATAGATGTAGCGGTTCTGGTAAATGCATCTGAACCCACTACGGGACAGAATATCATTATCTCCGGCATTAAAGAAGCTCTCGCACAGTCCAATCAGACAGGGACTACGGCAAATGTCATGCTGGTATCCGTTGACAATTCCAATCCGTTTTCCGTGGAAGAGTCTATCCGTGATCTTTTTATCAGTGATGATATTCCAAGGGTAATAGTATGTCTGGATGAACTGAGTACTGCCTGTGTATATCAGGCCGTGATAGATTATAACGTGGTTGGAAAGGTAAATATCCTCGGCTATTATTACTCTGATGTAATATTAAATGCGATAGACAGAGGTGTAATACAGTCTACCGTATCGGTAGACGCAGCCCAGTTGGGTGAATATTGCGTAAACGCACTGAAGGAGTATCATGAGCTTGGAGCGACCAGCCAGTATTTTACTGCAGATATTACCTTTATAGACAGGAGTAACGTATCGGTATATATAAACAGGGAGGAGACTGATGAATAGATTCTGGAACCTCTCTTTAAGAACAAAAGTATCAAGTATATACATATTGACGATCGTCCTCATTCTGGCCGTCAATCTTTATCTGATAGTCGGAATAAATAATATGTCTCACGAAGTGGACATGGTTTACCAGGATAACCGACAGTTAAATGAATTATCTGTTGCTCTGGACAAAGTTCAGGACAGCATGACGGCCTATCTGAATTCAAAGACCAGTGATTCGCTTGAAGAGTATTACAGAAACGACCAGAAATTTGACAGCATGATCCAGGATCTTAACGGAAGCATTACCGACAGATCCTTTGACAGGATGGAACGAAATATCAAGAGCATGGGTGAAGGTTATCTTGATACCGTCAGACAGACCATCGAAGCAAAGCGTGGACGAAATGTAGAAAAATACAGGGTTCGTTATGAACTGGCGTCCCAGCAGTATAACTATATCTCAAACTACATATCGGCCTTAAACAGGGTACGATTCAAGAGCAACTCTGAAAACTATAATGAAATGGCATTTAAGTTCAGAAGATTTGAGCAGATCAGTCTGTTGGTCGTTTTTGCTGTCGTTGCCGGAAGCATATTGATAATTGTCAGTCTGGTTAAACGTATCATGCAGCCGTTAGGAGAACTTGCGAGCACGGCCGAGTATGTGGCAGACGGGAATCTGGATGCCGGATTTGTAGAGATCGGATATAAAGACGAAGTAGGAGTCGTGACCGATGCTTTCAATAAGATGATCATCAGTATCCGCGAATATATCGAAAAGCTCAGAGAGAGCATGGAGGCCGAAAGAACACTGAAAGAAAAGGAGCTTACCATGGAAGCGCACCTGAAGGATGCACAGTTAAAATATCTTCAGGCGCAGATAAATCCACATTTTTTGTTCAATACCCTCAACGCCGGAGCACAGCTTGCCATGATGGAAGGGGCGGACAAAACCTACGAATATGTACAGACTGTAGCCGAGTTTTTCAGATACAATGTAAAAAAACAGGATACCCCCGTAACGATCGGAGATGAAGTACTTCTGGTAGACAATTATATCAGGATACTGAATGTAAGGTTTTCGGGAGATATAAAATATAAAAAAGAAGTGGATGAAAGCCTTCTGGGTATGCTCATGCCCGGCATGATCCTCCAGCCGATCGTAGAAAACTGCGTAAATCACGGGATCAGAGAAATGCAGGACAAAGGAGTCATATCACTAAGGGTATTCAGACAGGATATGGATGTATGCATTTCCATAAAGGATAACGGAAAGGGCATGGACAGCGAGACCATTGAAAAGATCATGAACGGTACCTTTGTTACCGACAAGAAAAAAGGAGATTCAAACGGTATCGGAATGGACAATGTCATAGCCAGAGTGCGAATCTTTACCGATGATGAGGAATGTGTAAAGATCGTTAGTGAAGGAGAAGGAAAAGGTACGGAGTTTATCATATATCTGCCCATTAAAGAATAATTGTACGGAGAAGGATTATGTACAAGATCATGTTAGCCGACGATGAAGGGATCGTTATCGATTCCCTCAAGTTCATCATACAAAAAGAATTTGGTGACTGCTGTGAGATAGAATTTGCAAAGACCGGAAGAAGTGTCATTGAATTGGCGGAAAGCTACAGACCGGATATTGCCGTTATGGACATTCAGATGCCCGGCATAAACGGCATAGAGGCCATGAAGGAGATACGCTCTTTTTCAAGAAATACGGTTTTTATAGTTATGTCTGCCTATGATAAATTCGACTATGCAAAAGAAGCTATCAAGCTTGGTGTTATGGAATATATCACCAAGCCTATGGAAAGAACAAAGATAATTGAAGCTCTTAAAAGAGCCATGGCCAAAATAGATGCCGACAGGGAAAAAAGGAGTAATGACCTTATCATCAAGGAGAAGCTTGAAACTGTCGAACCTATCATAGAAAGCGGCCTGGTATACAACATCCTTTTAAAAGAGCACTTTAAGGAAGACATAGAAAGCTATATGTCCATACTTGATCTCAAAGCCGATTACGGATACATGATGGCGGTGGTTTGCGGTGATGAACAAAAAGGAAATCACATGACAAATGCCATCGGCAGCAGCATACGTATATCCGGAAAGTATCTTGAAGTAAGAAACAGTTTAAAGGAGTATTTTAAATGCGTGGTCGGATCGATCATGTCAAATAAGATTGCCGTATTCGTTCCGTGTGATGAACATTTTGAAGATTACAATGAAAGAATAGAACTTATAAACAGGGCGAGAGAGCTTGTAAGAAAACTAAGGAAGAATACAGATATCTCCTTCCGCATAGGAATTGGAAGTGTCAGGACCATGGGGGATCTTTCGGAGTCTTATCAGGAGGCATTAAAGGCGCTTGTGACAACGACGGGATCGGTTGCCCATGTCGATGACCTTCCTCTTGGCTGTGAATATGAAGAGAATTATCCCATCGACCTTGAAAAGAGCATGTTTGAACGTATAGAGAGGGGAGATACCGATCAGGCTCTTGAAGCAGCTGATAATTATTTTGAGTGGATGAGGGAAACCCAGTCAGGAAGCATTATGGCGGTCAAGCTTAAGATCCTTGAATTTGTTTTGAGAGCAGAAACTCTTGCTTACAGGAGCGGTGGTCAGACCTACAGGTTCAATGCCCGAGACGAATATCTTCCGCAGATCATAGAGATGGAAGATTTTGACCACATGAAGACATGGTTTTTGACAAAGATCTCCGAAGCTTGCAAGAACATCATCGGGAAAAAAGAAGAGCGTTCGTACAGTATCGTTGAGCAGGCTAAACAATACATAAAGGAGAATTTTGCAAAGGAAATATCTTTAGATGATGTTTCGAGAACCGTAAATATCAGTCCGTATTATTTCAGTAAGATATTTAAAGAAGAAACAGATGAGAATTTTATCGAATATCTGACAAATATCAGAATGGAGAAAGCAAAGGAACTTTTGAACAATACCGATTATTCCATGAAAGAGATATGTTCCCTTTGCGGATACTCCGATCCGAATTATTTCAGCAGAAGCTTTAAGAAAAAAACGGGAGTGACACCTACAGAGTACAAGGAAGGTAAGAACAGTGCGAATTAAGAATACAATAATAATCTTACTCATAACGGTTTTGATGCTGTCCGGATGCCAATCCCAGCTGACTGATGATGATACCAATGATCAGATTAAAGAACAAAAACCCCAGATCGGTATGTGCTTCGATTCATTTGTTATTGAAAGATGGCAGAAGGACAGAGACGTTTTTGTTTCCATGGCAAAAGAACTGGGAGCTGAAGTCAACGTGCAGAATGCCAATGGTGATCTTGAGGAACAGAAAAAGAATATTGAATATTTCATCGACAAGGGAGTAGATGCGATAGTCATTGTCTGCATAGATTCCGACGGACTTTCCGATTCGGTAAAAAAAGCGAAGGATGCGGGTATAAAGGTCATAGCCTATGACAGGCTCATACACAATGCGGATGTTGATCTTTACATATCCTTTGACAATTACGAGGTTGGGACCATGATGGGAGAAACTCTCATAGAAAACGGTCTTGCCGACGGAAAGGTCATAATGCTGGAGGGCCCTTTGACCGATGACAACGTAGAACAGATAGAAACCGGGTTTAAAAAGGTGATGGATGACAATAACGTAGAGATACTTGATACCATGCATGCAGATGCGTGGAGAGCCGAACTCGCCGGGGAATACGTCTACAATCACCTCGATATTATAGAAGAGACAGACGCCATAATGTGCGGAAACGATAACCTTGCGACAAGAGTGGTGCATGCTTTGGCAGAGAACAGGATGGCAGACCGCATCATGGTTGTGGGGCAGGATGCTGATCTTGAGGCATGTCAGCGCATAGTTGAGGGAACACAGGTCATGACAGTTTATAAACCGGTCGAGAAACTTGCGATCCGTGCGGCGGAATGTACCATGGCGCTAATACGAAATGAAGCAATAGAAGGCGATGATGTAAATCAGGCTGACGACGGTAAATACAGTGTTCCTTATGTAAAACTGAATCCTATAGCCGTAACTGAGAGTAATATGAATGAGGTTATAATCGGAAGCGGATTCCACCTGAAGGAAGATGTTTATCTGAATGTTCCGAGCAAAATGCCGCAGTAGAAAATATATGTGGGAGTATATTTTATACGTAACAGGGGTCTTATACACAAAATGCAAGAGGGGTAAGCATGATAAAAAAGAGATTGGCTTTTTTGGCAAACGGGTGGTATAACAAAGGTATCTGCGAGATCATCAAGGGTATGAGGCGATATACGGAAAAAAAGGGGATTGATATCTTCCTTTTTCTTACCTATTCGCAGTTCAGGGAAAGCAGGGAATACAATGATGGTGAGTTTAACATACACAGACTTCCGGATTATCATGATTTTGACGGTGTGATCTTCATACCCGATTCCTTCAGTTCGGTCCATGAAGCTCAAAGAATCTGTAAGGAGATGAAAGAAAACGACATTCCTTTGGTGAGCATAGGTTGTAAGATGGAAGGGATAGGCTTTATTTCCTGCAACAATTATAAGTCTATGAGCATTTTATGCGAACATCTCGCGGCAGAACATGATATAAAGAGAGTTGCCTTTATAGCCGGTCACAAAGAGAACGGTGAATCCAATGACAGACTGGCAGGGTGCAGGGATACTTTTGCCAAATACGGCGTGGAGATCAGGAAGAAGGATATTTACTACTGTAACTGGGAATATGCGACCGTTGTTAAAGCCGCAAAAAAGATCGCATCGGATAAAAGCGGCCTTCCCGATATGGTTGTATGTGCAAATGACGTAGCAGCCATGGCTGTATGTTCAACGTTTCAGGATATGGGGATCAAGGTACCTGAAGACGTTAAAGTCACCGGATATGATAACATACCTTTGGCGAGAGCTTTTTCACCGTCCATTACGACCATGGAGCAGCCATATGAAGAAATGGGTTATATGAGTGTGGAAGCTCTGTATGAACTGGCCGGTAAGACCGGAGACGGTCTCAGAACAGGGATCTCAAAGCTCATAATCGGAGAAAGCTGCGGATGTGAGAGGGATGAACAGGCGGTCAGGATACGAAGCGATCTTGCCAGGGAAAATTTTGTTACGGCAGAAAATAATATATTATTTGAACGATCGAGCATAGACATAGAAAATGCCATGTTCAAGACCAAATCCTATGAAGAACTGCCTCAGATCCTGCAGGAATATTTTGAGAATTCTCATGAATATGAAAGAGACGGATTTGCCATAGTAATGGAAAAAGCTTATGCAAAAAATATATACTCGCCCGACGCGGATCTAAAGACTACCGGATACGCAGAAACAATGAGTGTTCCCGTTATGATAAAAAAGGGTCACGTCGGTGGCATCAGCGAGTTTAAGACACGCGAGCTTGTTCCCGGGTACAAGAAGACATCAAAGACGCATATATATATTTTCAGTTCTTTGCATAGTCGAAATAACATCTTCGGATATGTTGTGATGAAAGATGCGATCGACCATATTGAAGACAGATCCCTGTATACATACATGTCGAGGATGGGTGAATCCTTTGAAAAATACAGGAAGATCATGCGCCTTGATCAGGTAAATGAAAAGCTTTACGAATTGTCGGTCAGAGATTCACTGACCGGTCTGTTTAATCGATACGGTTATGAGACGACCGTGGTGGGCGCTTTTAAAAAGGACAATGAGCTTGGTAAAAAAGATGTACTCATATTTATAGACATCAACAGGCTTAAGTATATAAATGATACTTTCGGACACCTTCAGGGTGACATGGCCATACGTACGGTTGGCTCGGTCATAAGCGAATGCATACCGAAGGATTGGTTTGTAGTCAGATACGGAGGCGATGAATTTCTGATATTCGGATCTCTTCAGGGTGAAACGGACATTGACTATCTTTGTGAAAGAATAAGCAGTACCGTGGAAAAACGAGGTGAGGAGCTCAGACTTCCGTACAGACTTTCTGCCAGCAGCGGTTATCTGATAACCGAACCCGGACCGGGAAAGACAATGGAAGAATATGTCGAGATAGCGGACCGTCGAATGTATGAAAATAAAAAGAGGACCTATTTGGATAATTTAACAATATAACAAAACCAGGAGGGTATTATTATGAAAAAGAAGTTGTTTCCGGTGATCATACTCATGATCGCCATGTTGATCGCAGGATGCGGTAAGGAACAATCCGTAGGTGTCAGGGTAGGGTCGTTAAAGGGACCCACATCCATCGGTCTGTTGAATCTGATGGACAAAGCCGAAAAAGGAAAGACGACAGATACCTATGAGTTTCACATGGCGACCGGTGCCGATGAATTGCTGCCTATGTTGATAAAGGGGGAGCTTGATATAGCTCTTATTCCTGCCAATGCGGCCGCAAACCTTTATCAGAAGTCCGATGCCGGCATTCAGGTAATAGACATAAACACTCTCGGAGTACTGTATCTGGTGACCGGAGATGATTCGATAGACGAATTAAGTGATCTTAAAGGAAAAACGATCTACTCTACGGGCAAAGGAACTACACCTGAAGCTGCACTCAGATGTGTCCTTCGTGATATCGGATTTAATGATGACGATTATACGATGGAATTTAAATCCGAGGCAACCGAGGTGGCAACATTGCTTTCCGAAGATCCGAATGCGGTAGGTTTACTTCCTCAGCCTTTTGTCACTGCAGCATGCATGCAGAACGATTCTTTAAAGATAGTTATAGATCTGAACAACGAATGGGATAAGATATATTCATCACAGGGAAAGCAGCTTGTTACAGGCGTAACCGTTGTGAGAAAAGCATTTGCGTCAGAACATCCCGAAGCAGTTAAAAGATTCATGCAGGAGCATAGTGCAAGCGTTACGGCCATAGATATTGAAACTACTGCAGCAATGGCAGTTGAAAAAGGTATCATTGCAAAAGAGCCGATAGCCAAAAAGGCGATACCGATGTGCAATATCGTATATATTGACGGTTCTAAAATGAAAGAAGCACTTAGCGGATATTTGGATTCACTTTATGAATTCAATCCGGAAATGATCGGTGGTAAACTCCCCGAAGACGATTTTTACTATGTTCAGTAATAACAAAAAGATCATACAAACAATTTTGGCGGTTACCTTCTGGGTGGCCGCTTGGTTTACACTGGCGGCGATCACGTCCAACAGGCTTTTGATAGCATCACCTTTGGATACGTTGATCGCTCTTTGCGGTGCGTTGATCAAAAGATCAACATACATTTCTGTTTTTTCAAGCCTGTTAAGAATATTGTCAGGACTGATCATAGGAGCAGTCTGCGGAATATTTTTTGGTATTCTCGCATACAGATATCAATATGCCGCTATTATCATAGGTCCGCTTGTCACAGTTTGCAAAGCTGTCCCGGTTGCGGCATTTGCCGTGATCATACTGATCTGGTGGGGGCCGTCTGCTCTTTCATTTATCATAAGCATGATAGTTGTCTGGCCGACCATGTATCACAATACTTTGGAAGGGCTGAAAGCAACGGATAAAAAAATGCTTGAGATGGCAGGGATTTTTCATATGCCGGTTAAAAACAGGATATTATATATTTATCGCCCGGCACTGAAAAGCAGCATCTTAAGTGGCATGAAAAGCAGCTGCGGTATGAGCTTTAAAGCAGGAGTGGCTGCAGAAGTGATAGGATTGACGAACAATTCTATAGGTGAACAGTTGTATATATCAAAAGTATATTTTGATACTGCAGGGGTATTTGCCTGGGCCATAATTGTGATACTTTTCAGCTTCTTATGCGAGAAGATCATCACCTTATGCATGAATATGCTGATGAATGTCACACCCCGATGCAGCAGAAAAGAAATGATATCGGATGTTCATGTGACCGGATCCGAAAGTAAAAAAGTTGTCTTTAGCAATGTTACCAAATCCTTTGGTGAAAAAATTGTTCTAAACGGATACAGCAATGTTTTTGTGGGGAAAACGGACAATTGCCTGAACGGTCCTTCGGGAAGCGGAAAGACAACTATCCTTCGTCTTATCGCCGGATTGGAAAAGCCGGAAATGGGAGAGATCTTATGTGATGGCAGCGTATCCATGGTCTTTCAGGAAGACAGACTGGCCGAGGACTATTCTCCCATTATAAATGTGACTATGACAGGAGTAGGTGAGGATGTTGCAAAAGAAGCGCTTTTGATGGTTCTTGACGAAGAATCCATATATAAAGCCTGTCGAGAACTCAGCGGAGGCATGAAACGACGTGTTGCGCTGGTAAGAGCCGTTGAGTATCACGCTGACATACTCCTTTTGGATGAACCATACACAGGCATGGATCGGGATACTATAGAGAAGGTCAGAGAGTACATTGAAAAAAGATGTGTTGCCGGGACTGTCATAACCGCATCGCACATCTGACAGCGTGTACGGGTTTTTGAGCAATTTAACCGCACAGACATGTAAAGCTGTTAACATCATGATATAATTATATATGTATGGGGGAAAAACAGAAGGAGAAGGCATATGGCATATGAGGTAGAAGAAGCAAAAAAACTGGTTATAGAAGCAGGCCACAGATTATTAAACGAGGGACTGATCGTCAGGACCTGGGGAAATATAAGTGCCAGGATAAGTGATGAGCAGTTTGTTATCACACCGAGCGGAAAAAACTATGAGGGTCTTACCCCTGATGATATTGTTGTTGTGAATATAAAAAACTGCGCCTACGAAGGTGATATCAAACCGTCTTCGGAATGCGGTATTCATGCCGATGTATATGCAATGAGACCTGAGGTAAATTTCGTGATACATACACATCAGACATATGCTTCCGTAGTAAGCATCATGGGACTGGATGTGGATCTTACCGATGAAGAGAAAGCATTTTTAGGTGACAGGATCCCTTGTGCCGATTATGGGATGTCATCATCGGATAAGCTCAGAAGAAAGGTAAAAAAAGCTTTAAAGAATTCCAAAGACTGTCGCAGTATGCTTCTTATGAATCATGGTGTACTGTGCATGGGAACCGACACGGAAAATGCGTTTGAGATATCTTCCGTAATGGAACAGGTCTGCAAATATAAATATGAATCCATGACGAATTCGTTTACTAAAACGGAATTGATAAAAACGAGCAGTACGGATGAACCCGATCAGGAAGAGACTGAGGAGGCACTGGAAGAAGATATTAAGAACGGATATGTTGATTACGGCATCAGTCATATAGACGGTGATGAGATAACCCTTATACTCGGAGACAACGAATATAAGTTTAAGATGGGTGACAAAAAGCCTATCGGAAGAGGTTTCCTTAAAAGGAGCTTAAACAGGATAGCAGCCGTTCATGCAAAGATATATGAGAACAGGGATATCAGCAATATCTGGCATGTGACTCTTCCGAACATAATAGACATAAGCAAAACGGGTGAAGGTTTTAAACCGTATATTGACGATCAGGCACAGATAGTCGGCGTATCGGTCAGATGTGTCGGAAGGCCGGGTAAAAAACCTCATTTTGAGTCAGCTTCGGCCATTGTAAGAGGCCTTAAGGATAACAATGCCGTTCTCATTGCCGACCAGGGAGCCATATGTGTCGGAAGAACGGAAAGTGATACCGAAGCAACGGCATTTGTTCTTGAAAAAGGCTGCATGGCCGCAAAGCTTGCCATGTGCGTAAATGCCAAACCCGTTTCAGGAAGGATCGCATCAAAAGAGAGGGAGTTTTATAAGGAAAGCTATTCTAAGCTTGACAGTAACTAAAAGGTTTATAAAATGAAAAAAAGAAAGGTCATTCAATACAATTCGCCGGTCATACTGACTTTCAGTGCGGTCTCACTCGCAGCGCTCATATTGGGTATCATAACCGGAGGATTTACTAACAGACTTTTATTTTCTGTATACAGATCATCATTGTTAAATCCCCTTACTTATATAAGGTTGTTTACTCATGTACTGGGACATGCCGATATATCCCATTACATTGGCAACATGATGTTCTTTTTGCTGCTCGGACCGTCAATAGAAGAAAAATACGGCAGTAAGAAAACATTGCAGCTTATTGCGCTGACAGCTTTTACGACGGGCATTGCCAATGTTATATTGTTTTCGGACGCGGCGTTGCTTGGAGCCAGCGGAGTGGTCTTTAGTTTTATAATATTATCGTCGATGACCGGAATACAGGAAGGAAAGATACCGCTCACACTCATACTGGTATGTGTACTTTATATCGGTGAGGAGATAGTCAACGCTTTGTTTGTAAATGATAATATTTCACAGTTAACACACATACTCGGCGGAGTCTGCGGCTGTGTGTTTGGTTTTAAATTCGGAAAGAAAAGATAGGTATTTATATGTTGGAATTAAAAAAGATCGAATATGTGGTTGAGGATAACAAAGAGATCATACGCGACGTGAGTCTCGATATCGATGACGGTTTTATCGCCATAACAGGACCAAACGGCGGAGGAAAATCAACTCTTGCAAAGATCATAGCCGGGATCGTAAAGCCGACCTCGGGACAGATCATATACAATGGAATGGATATAACGGATCTGTCAGTGACCGACAGAGCAAAAGCGGGCATAAGCTATGCATTTCAGACCCCTGTTAAGTTTAAGGGCATAACGGTAAAGGACCTGTTAAAGCTTGCTTCCGGAAAAAAGATAACAGTATCCGAGGCCTGCGATATCCTTTCGGATGTAGGCTTATGCGCCCGTGATTATATCGACAGAGAGGTGAACGCATCTTTATCGGGCGGAGAATTAAAAAGAATAGAGATAGCCATGATCATAGCAAGAGGAACGCAGCTTTCGATATTTGATGAACCCGAGGCCGGGATAGATCTCTGGAGTTTCAACAATCTTATAAAGGTTTTTGAAAACATGAGGAAAAAGATAAACGGTTCGATCCTGATCATCTCGCATCAGGAAAGGATATTAAACATAGCGGATAAGATCATAGTCATTGCCGACGGAAAAGTATCCAAAATAGGGACCAAACAGGAGGTTTGGCCGCAACTTATGGAGAGCAGCACATGCAGCGCTCTTACAGACAAGATATAGAGGAAAACATACATGGACAGTATTACAAAAAATCTCCTGGCAGAGATAGCGGATATACATGAGGTTCCCGAAGGGGCATACAATCTTCGCGCAAACGGAAAATTACAGACAAGACAGACAACAGCCAATATTGATATCGTGACAAAGACCGACAAACCGGGTATCGATATCATCATTGCACCGGGAACAAAGCATGAAAGCGTTCATATTCCGGTCATCATAAGTGAGACGGGACTTACGGATCTTGTATACAATGACTTCTTTATCGGTGAGGATGCGGATGTTGTTATAGTGGCCGGATGCGGAATACACAATTGCGGTGATCAGGAATCGGGACATGACGGAATTCACACCTTCCATGTCGGAAAGAATGCAAAAGTAAAATATATTGAGAAGCACTATGGTGAAGCAGACGGAAAAGGCGGTAATGTCATGAACCCGACTACCATAGTCGAGATGGAGGAAGGCTCATATCTCGAGATGGAGACTACTCAGATAAAGGGAATAGATTCCACGACAAGGATCACCAAGGGAAATCTGGCTGACAGGGCGACCTTCATAGTTAGGGAAAAGATCATGACTCATGCAGATCAGTATGCGGCTACAGATTTTGATGTTCAGCTTAACGGAGAAGATTCAAGCACCAATGTAGTCTCAAGATCGGTTGCCAGAGGTAACTCCAAGCAGAAATTTGTTGCTGCTATAAGCGGTAACACCAAGTGCAAGGGTCACTCTGAGTGTGATGCCATATTGATGGATAATGCGGTTGTCACAGCCATTCCCGAATTGACTGCCGCAAGCGTAGATGCCGAACTCGTCCATGAAGCGGCTATCGGAAAGATTGCCGGAGAGCAGCTTATCAAGCTGATGACACTCGGACTTACCGAGGAAGAGGCGGAAGAAGAAATAGTAAACGGATTTTTAAAATAGGTTAAAACAGATATGATAAAGAATCTAATATTTGATGTAGGTAATGTTCTGCTGGAATACAGGTGGGTTGAAGCACTGGCGGATACCGGACTGGATATGGAGACGGCAAAGAAGGTATTTAATGAGATGTTTTTGAATCCGCTCTGGGTTGAAGCCGACGCGGGGACAAAGCAGCAGGATGAGCTCATAGTGGAATTTGGAAAGATGTTCCCTTCATATGCCGGGAACATAAAAGAGTTCATCATGCACGGAGAGAGAATGCATTTACCCAGACCTGAGGTGTGGGAGAAGATTCACAGACTGAAAGAAAAAGGCTATGCCATATATCTTCTCAGCAATTATTCCAAGTTTCTTTTTGATATACATACAAAAGGTGCATCTTTCATGGATGATATAGACGGAAAGGTGGTATCGTATGAGATTCATCAGGTAAAGCCTGACAGAGGCATATATGAGACTCTTCTTAACAGATTCTCACTGAAACCTGAAGAATGTATATTTTTTGATGACAGAAAAGAAAATACCGATACTGCTAAAGAGCTCGGTATTAAAACATGTACCATAGAGAGCAGAGATCACATCAACAAAGTATTGAGCGATCTCATAGAAGAAAAAGATCACTCTCTGTGATCCAGTACATTTTTCAGTTTGCCGTTCAGTTCATTTCTTAATGGTGTATCTGCATCCATCGTTATGGCGGATGCGATGACACCTTTTTCTTTCAGAAAACGTCGCAGGGTCTGCTCCGCCTGTAAAAAGATGATGCCTCTCATGGACTCGTTTGAAACTTCCATTCGAAGAGATATATTGTTGTTTGCATAAAGAACGATCTGATATCTTAAAAGACCATCGATCCCGTTGAGAACAGAGGAAAATTCATCTGAGTGAATGCTTATCTGTTTTTCGTCTGTCTTAAAAAGGATATAGTCATCCTTTGCGGCTGTTATGCTTATCCATGGAGAAGTATTGCCGCAGGGACAGGTCTTGTTGTGAAACCTGATATTGTCGGGAAGCGTCATCCTTATTATGGGATAGTCCGTCTTATACAGGTTGGTTATAAGGATCTTTTCCGGCTTTTGTCCTTCTTTGACAGGATGTCCGTTTGCGTCTGCCTGTTCTAAGATTATCCAGTCATCATTGACATGAAGATGCCCCATCTGACACTCGGAAGCGACTATTCCGAATTCGGCGCTTGAGTAGGTTGATTGTACAGTGCAGTCAAATTCATTGATAAGGGCAGTTCTTAAGTCATCGTTTAAGGCCTCGCCTCCGGCAATGATAAGGACCGGCTTTATCTTAAGTGAGCCGCTTTTTTTATACATTAAGAGATTATCTAATGTTGAGGGGAAGGCCCATAAAAATGCGGGGTTTAATTCATTTAACTGTCTGACAAGCTCATCTGTGGGTAAAAACACAGACAATACTGTGGTCGACTTGTCCCATGAACATCTCTGTAAAGAACCGTCCGATGAGGAAATGATCACGTATCTGCTCTTATGAAGCAAAAATCTGTGATAGTCCCTTTCAAAGGAAAATGATCTTACGGTATTGATGGCCTGTGGTATGGAAGAAGCGATTATCTCATCGCTTTGCCAGATATCTTTATGTTCCATAAGAAAACTTCGCTCCACGTAGGGAACATCACGCATAAAGAAATTTACACCCAGGTTTTTGTATAGTTCGCTGTAGAGCTTATTATGCTTCCTGGCAAAAGTGACCATTGCATAGAAGCGCTGACGCTTTATCTGATCACGTTCCTTGGGTGACATCTTATTATATTTTTTTATCAGGTTTATACCGTCTTTAAGGTTTATCTCTTCCATTTTTTAATGCTGACACCATGAAAATATTGCGATTTCGTTTACTATAGCACGAAAAGGCAAGATAGACAAACATATCTTGACAATGCTATAATTTGAAGCAAAAAAGGGACAGAGTAAAGGAGGAAACTATGAAGATATTGGTTACCGGCGGAACCGGATATATAGGGAGTCATACGGTTGTGGAACTCCAGACTCAGGGGCACGATGTTGTCATACTGGATAATCTGAGCAATTCGGACATGAAAGTTTTAGACAGACTCGAGGCTATAACCGGTGTAAGAGCGGTATTTTACAATGCAGACATTCGTGATAAAAAAACACTTGACGATATCTTTGAAAAAGAGGATATCGACGCCGTCATTCATTTTGCGGGACTGAAGGCTGTCGGAGAGTCGGTACAAAAGCCTCTCATGTATTATGAGAATAATATAGGCGGGACCATAAACCTTCTTAACAGCATGAGCGAACACGGATGCAAAAATATCATCTTTTCATCATCAGCTACAGTATACGGAACGCCTGCTTTTGTTCCGATCACGGAAGAATGTCCGAAAGGTACATGTACCAACCCTTATGGATGGACAAAGTCCATGATCGAACAGATCTTGACAGACACCTGCTTTGCGGACAAAGAATGGAACGTGGTACTGCTCAGATATTTCAATCCTATAGGAGCCCATGAATCGGGAACGATAGGTGAGAATCCAAACGGCATACCGAACAATCTCATGCCCTATGTGACACAGGTTGCTGTAGGCAGACTTAAAGAGCTTGGAATATTTGGCGATGATTATGATACACCTGACGGAACCGGAGTAAGGGACTATATCCATGTGGTGGATCTTGCCGACGGACATGTAAAGGCACTTAAAAAACTTGAGCCGGGATCTGGTCTGTCAATATACAATCTTGGTACCGGACAAGGTTATTCGGTACTCGATATTGTAAGGAATTTCGAGGAAGCAACAGGTGTTAAGATACCTTATGTCATAAAGGAAAGAAGAGCCGGAGACATAGCAGAGTGCTATGCCGATTCATCAAAAGCATTTAGAGAATTGGGATGGAAGGCAAAGAAGGGCATTAAAGAGATGTGTGCCGATTCCTGGAGATGGCAGAAGAACAATCCGAACGGATATGCAGACTGACAGCCTGTCATTCGTATGCTTGAGCGCATGTGCCTGATATGTTATAATAAAAATAGCGTGATGCGCGGGGGAAGGACAGGATGGAAGGAAGCAAATGGCAAGAGATATAAACAGGGAGCCGGATCCGATAGACAGCTGGATGGAAGTAACTTTGGTATACAATTCGGCACTTAAAGAGATCGGAACCAAGTTAGAGATACTCAACGATGAGTTTCAGCAGGTTCATCGTTACAATCCCATAGAGCATATAAAGTCGAGGATGAAAACCTCGGAAAGTATTGTTAAGAAGTTAAAAAAGAAGGGTTATGAATCCACCATTGAAAACATGGTAGAGCATGTCAATGACATAGCCGGCATAAGAGTTATATGTTCATTTACATCTGACATATACAGGGTTGCCGAGATGATAGGCAATCAGAACGACATAAAAGTTTTGTCTATCAAAGACTATATAAAGAATCCGAAGGCCAGCGGTTATAAAAGCTATCATATGCTTGTTACAGTACCGATATTCTTATCCGATAAGATGGTAAATGCCAAGGTCGAGATACAGATAAGAACTGTAGCGATGGACTTCTGGGCCAGCTTAGAGCACAAGATCCACTACAAATTTGAAGGAAATGCGCCTGAGCATATTAAAAATGAACTTAAGGAATGTGCCCGCATGGTTTCGGACCTTGATGCAAGAATGCTTGCTCTGAACGAAGAGATAAGGTCGCTTGAGGATAACGAATTCGTTTAAAAAAGCCCTTAAAATGAGGAGTGCCCGGATACCATATGGCATCCGGGCTATTATGAAAAAATTACCTATAGTCTGTATCAACTTTATGTATTTATTATATCTGTCTAATATGAACAAATTATGAACAGACTATGAATATATAGTAAAATCTACTAAATGGAGGAAGCTATGGATACTTTTATTGACAAACTTGCACAAAAAACAGTGGCAAATGATATGATCAATGCCAACTCTGCTGCCGAAGCAAGAGAGAACCAGCGCATGAAAGAACAGCTGGCCGGCTACGAAGAACTTCTTCAGGAAATGAAGCAGGTAAATCTCAAGAATATTGAATCGGCTTCCAAGGTTAGTGATATGCTCGGAGAGTCTTTTAACGGCGTACGTACAGCCTCAGCTCAGACAGAGATATCTCCCGAGACCATAGAAGAGATCAAGTCGGCTTCCCGCGAAGCTGTAACTGCCGTAAAGGACAGCTCACAGGAAACCATCACTGTTGTAAAGACTGCATCGGAAGACATGATCGCAGCCTCAATGACATCTTCGGAAAAATCCATCGCAGCCACAAGATCTTCTGCTGAAGAGATCATAACTGCCGTAAAGGAACAGTCAGAAGCTGTTTTGGAAGCCGTTAAGAGTACAGCAGAGAGCAGCTCTGCAATGAAGGTTTCAACGGATGAAGCGGTTGAAGGACTTAAGAGATCTGCAGAAGAAGCAGTTGGAACATTACAGAAATCCGCAGATGAAGCAGTGGATTCACTTAAGAGATCGGCAGATGATGCGGTATCATCTGTTAAAAGAGCTTCGGATGATGCGGTTTCGTCTTTGAGTTCAAAAGCGGATGAAAGCATTGAAAATATCAACAAAGCGGTTGAGAACGTAAAGGAAGCCTGCGACAGCGGAATAGAAGGCATGAAGCAGTCATCTTCCGAGGCGGTTGAAAACTTAAAGGAAGTATCTGCTCAGAATACAGAGAGCATCATTCAGGCTTCAACACAGGCTACGGAAAGCATTAAACAGGCGGTAGAGGAAGGACTTGAAGCCATAAAAGGTGCCAGTGAGGGAGTGGTAAAGGCAGAGACACCTGCTCAGCCTATGGATCAGACATACCTCGATGCGCAGTTCGATGATGTTCATGAGGCCATTCATACAGAGAATGTAAAAGTATACAGAAATGTTCAGGCAGCTGTTGATGACAGCCTTGCCGATCAGACAAAAGCTTTAAGGGGATATATAGAAAATATGGGCAAGGAAGGATCAAAACTTCCTGTAGTCCTGGGAGTAGTCAATTTCGCACTTGATATCATTATCCTTGCGATCCTGGTATTGGATGCGATGGGAATTTTCTAACGTAGATCATGAGATTTATTACCACACACTATAAACGGATGCGCTATGTTTGGTTAAAGGTATCCGTTTTTGTGATTTTTTTAAACATAATATTTGTTCCTCAATACTGTAAGATCAGCTCCGAAGGAAACAACATTTTCAAAGTTTTTCTTAACAATGAGTTTGTGGGTACCGTAGGTAAACAGACCGATGTAGATGAATTGCTTATAGAAGCCAGACGTGAGGTCGCTTCCGATATGAATGCACTCATGTTTGTTGAAGCATCTGTCAATGTTGAGGGCAGTGAGGTGCTTTTCGGTGAGACCGACAGTGAAAAGACTGTTAAGGCCAACATGGTAAAGAAGCTTGAGGAAAGCGTTCATGAAGCATTGAAGCCTGCCTATACGGTCAAGATCGGAACCTACACCGTCAATCTTGCCACATTGGATGAGGTTAAAAGTGTTCTCCAGGCCGCTGTCGACAAATACGATCCGGATCATGAGTATTCGGTATCGCTTGAGAAAGACCATGAAAGAGAGTTGAATGCTCTGACCGCTTCGGTAAAAAGAAACGAAGAGATTGAAGCAGAGACGGAAGAAGGAACTCTTGAGGGAGCCGGATTTGAACGTCTTTTCAATGAAGAGATGATGGAAGCCGAAGTATCGGAGAAAAACAAAGGATTCGACGACTTCGATTACGGGCTGTTAAATATCTCATTCGATAATCAGATTGAGATAGTGGATGCTTATCTTTCGGACAGTCAGCTTGAAAATGTGGACAATGCGATCGAGAGCATAACATCCAGCCAGGAAAAGAATGTTGTTTATGAGGTTAAATCCGGAGATACATTATCCGGGATATCCATGGCAACTGACATTCCCATGGATAAGATCATTGCACTAAACGATTCCATAGAAGATGAAAACTCCATGATAAGAGCAGGTCAGGAGATCATCATCACAAACCCCGAACCGCCATTGTCGATCAACAGGGTTGAGCAGGAATATATAGAAGAGGACTATGACGCGGAAGTCATCTATATAGACAATGATGAGTGGTACACTACGGAAAAGGTCACCAGGCAGGAACCCAGTGCCGGTCACAGAAATATCGTTGCACAGATCAATTATCTGAATGATAAGGAAGTATCGAGAGAAGTCATTAAAGAGGATGTGATCTTAGAAGCGGTAGCCAAGGTGGTTGAACGTGGTACCAAGATCCCGCCTACATATATCAAACCTGTTTCCGGAGGAAGATTGTCATCTACCTTTGGCAAACGAAACGCACCTACCAGAGGAGCTTCTACTTATCATAAAGGTGTCGACTGGGCGATCGCTAAAGGATCGGCTGTCATGGCTTCTTCGGGCGGACGTGTTACAAAGGCCGGTTGGGCCAGCGGATATGGATATGTTGTATATATTCAGCATCCGGACGGTAAGGAGACCCGATACGGACATCTGAGTAAGGTATTGGTAAGCGTCGGACAGAACGTACGTCAGGGTGACAAGATCGCACTCAGCGGAAATTCCGGAGTAAGTACCGGGCCGCATCTGCATTTCGAGATAAGGATAAACGGAACGGCGGTTAACCCGTTGAAGTATCTGAATTAATAAAGATCATAAGGATCATCGTAAAGTAACAGAGCTTTTCGATGATCCTTTTTTTCGTTCATATACAATAAAGAGCGCGGGCACACCGCGTACGATACACACGTTCGGTTTACAAATTGCTCAGATGCGTGTATACTATACTAAGTTGTATTGTGGATATACAATATTTTGTTAATTGAAATTTTCGTATACTATATATAGATTTTGGGGATAACATACATACCCCGAAGAACCTTTCGCATTGATTTTTATGAGAGATGCGGATTGAATAAGAGGTTAACATGGAACAATATGTGATCAAGGGTGGCGCACCGCTCGTAGGTGAGGTCGAGATCGGTGGAGCAAAGAATGCCGCATTGGCCATTCTGGCTGCAGCCATCATGACAGATGAAACAGTATTGATAGAAAATGTTCCTGATGTGAGAGACACCAATGTCATGATCCAGGCTATGGAGAGTATTGGTGTTATTGTTGAGCGTCCGGACAGACATACCGTAAAGATAAATGCAGGAAATATCACTGTACAGACCATAGATGATGAATCGATCAAAAAGATCAGAGCCTCATATTATCTGATCGGAGCACTTCTCGGAAAATACAACGAAGCAGAGGTTGCTCTTCCCGGCGGATGCAATATAGGCAGCCGTCCCATAGATCTTCACATCAAAGGTTTCAGGGCACTTGGTGCAAGGGTCGATATCACACACGGAATAATCGTAGCCAAAGCAGATAAGCTTCATGGCGGACATATTTATCTTGATAAAGCATCTGTAGGAGCTACCATAAATGTAATGATGGCAGCGGTATTGGCCGAGGGAAGGACCATCATTGAAAATGCCGCAAAAGAGCCCCATGTCGTAGATGTTGCCAACTTCTTGAACAGAATGGGAGCAAGTGTAAGGGGTGCAGGTACCGATGTTATACGTATAAAGGGCGTTCCGAAACTTCACGGAACGGACTATGCTATCATCCCCGATCAGATCGAGGCCGGAACTTTCATGTTTGCGGCTGCCATAACAAAAGGTGATGTTACTGTTAAAAATGTAATTCCCAAGCATTTGGAATCTATCAGCTCTAAACTTTTGGAGATAGGCTGTGAGATAGAAGAATCCGATGAGGCTGTAAGAGTTGTAGCTTCAAAGAGACTCGGACATACTCATGTAAACACTTTACCATATCCCGGGTTTCCTACAGACATGCAGCCGCAGATAACAGTAGCTCTGGGCCTTTCAAAAGGAACGAGCATAGTTACCGAAAGCTTGTTTGAGAACAGATTCCGTTATGTTGATGAGCTTACACGCATGGGTGCCAACATAAAGGTTGAAGGCAGTGTAGCCATTATAGATGGTGTAGAAAAATATATGGGAGCAAGTATTGCAGCTCCCGATCTCAGAGCGGGTGCGGCACTTGTACTTGCCGGTCTTGCCGCTGAAGGTTATACAACAGTGGAAGATATCAAATACATTGAAAGAGGTTACGAGGACTTCGATGAGAAACTGAGAGGACTCGGAGCCATGATCGAAAAAGTAAATACCGAAAAAGAGATACAGCGCTTCAAACTAAAAGTTGTCTGATACTTAAATATGTTTACAGAGAGGTCTTCCATATGGGGAGACCTTTTTTTATAATATACGTATGCGAAATGTTCAGATATCGGTGCGCGCTCTGGTGGAATTTCTGCTTAGGGAAGGCGACATAGACAACAGAATAGCACATGATGCCATGACGGCCATGCAGGAGGGTGGAAGACTTCACAGGAAGATACAAAGATCCATGGGAGGAAATTACCGTGCCGAGGTTCCGTTGTCATATACGTATGTGGATAATAGTCGCATAACCGATATGATAGAAAGTGCTGTGGACAATCCTCAGAATATCGATCTGACAACCGTGACCGTCGATGGGAGAGCCGACGGTATCATAGATGACGATATCGTTGTCATAGATGAGATAAAAGGCACCTACAGACACCTGGATAAAATGGAATATCCGGATCCCGTACATCTTGCCCAGGCAAAATGCTACGCCTTTATATACGCAAAGCAGAATGAATTAAATAATATAGAAGTTCAGATGACCTATGTAAATATGGACACGGAGGAGATCAAAAGATTTAATCATACATATTTCTTTGCGGAGCTTGAGCAGTGGTTTCATGAACTCATGCAGGACTACATGAAATGGGTGGATATGGAACAGGACTGGATCGAAAAACGTGATGCCTCGATAAAGGTGACAGACTTCCCATTTACATACCGTGAAGGCCAAAAGGAACTTGTTACTCATGTTTATCATACTGTGGCACACGGTAAGAAATTGTTCCTGGAAGCACCTACCGGAGTAGGGAAGACCATCGCTACCGTATTTCCTTCTGTCAAAGCCATCGGTGAAGGAAAAGCCCGGAGGATTTTTTATCTGACAGCCAAGACCATAACCCGGACCGTTGCCGGCGATACCATATCCCTCATGAGGGAAAAGGGACTGAGATTTAAGAGCATAATCTTAACTGCAAAAGATAAGATATGCTTTATGGAAGAGAGGGTCTGCAATCCCGATGCATGCCCATTTGCAAAAGGTCATTTTGACAGAGTCAATGATGCCATGTTCGATCTTCTTACAAACGAAGAAGACTACGACAGAAATACGATAGAAAAATATGCAGTTAAACACAATGTCTGTCCATTTGAGTTTTCGCTGGATATAAGTCTGTTCTGCGATGCCATAATCTGTGATTATAATTATCTCTTTGATCCGCATGTGGCGCTGAAAAGATTTTTTTCGGAAGGTAAGCCTCCGGAGAGTATATTCCTTATAGATGAAGCACATAATCTGGTGGATCGCGGAAGAAATATGTATAGTGCGGAATTAAATAAGGAACATATAATGAAGATCAGGCGTGCGGTCAAGGGTATGGATTCCGTTCTTTCGAGAAGACTGGATAAATGTAACAAGGAGATGTTAAAGTTAAGAAAGGAACTTGATGCCGATTCTCAAAACGGTTACAAGATATTTGAGGATATAACCGATCTTATAAGAAGCGTGGAACGGTTATACGACCGCATGATGTCATTTTTGGAAAATGAAGAACCGGGACCTGTCAGAGAAGAAGTTTTGGAGTTCTATTTTGAGATAATCCATCTTCTTAATATATATGAACTGATGGATGATAAATATATCATTTACGGATACAGGAACAGAGATGAATTCTGCATGAGACTGTTTTGCGTGGATCCTTCTCACAATCTACAGGGATGCATGGAAAAAGGTGTATCAACCATTTTGTTTTCCGCAACACTTCTTCCTATACAATATTACAAAGGACTTTTGGGAGGAGATGAGACTGATTATGAAGTGTATGCACAGTCGACTTTTGATCCCGACAAGAGAGGATTGTATCTGGCAGATGGCGTTACCACCAGATATACCGAACGAGGCAAGGATCAGTATTCACGTATAGCGGGATATATACATGAAATAGTATCTGCGCATAGCGGAAGATATATGGCATTCTTTCCGTCATATACATTTTTGAACAATGTATATGAAGCCTATGCCGATGCGTACATTTATGAAGATGAAGCTTTTGAAAATGAAAAGATAAGAGTTCTTATACAGAACGACAGAATGACCGAAGCAGAGCGAGAAACTTTCCTGAATGAATTTTCAGAGACCGGTTCAGAGTCCGAAGAGGACAAGAGCCTCCTTGGCTTTTGCGTACTTGGAGGAATCTTCTCGGAGGGGATAGACCTTCAGGGAGACAGTCTTATCGGATCGATCATTGTAGGTACCGGAATACCCATGGTCTGTGAAGAGAACGAACTCATAAAGAAGTACTTTGATGATATCGACGGTGAAGGTATGAAATATGCATATGTTTATCCCGGGTTCAATAAGGTGCTCCAGGCAGCAGGGCGTGTTATAAGAACTCATGAAGATACAGGCATAGTGGCTCTTCTTGACTACAGGTTCGGTTACAGTTCCTACAAAGAGCTGTTTCCGAGAGAATGGAAAAACATAAAAAAGGTGAATATGACTTCTGTAGGCAGTGAACTCAGAAGGTTCTGGGACGTCAACAGAACATGATACGTTCCAAAAAGCTTGACATCACCTAAGTATTTGGATACAATTACAAAAACAAGTGAAAGGTATCGGTTATGTACTGGAAGATGACAAATATTCAATTGACTAATGGTTACTATGTACTTCCCTAAGGGGATAGTGCGCCCATTTTTCAGAAATATTTGTTAACGCATTATCTCCTTATCATGTTACTTAAAGCGATTTATCGCAGACATGTTAGAGGAGGTTTTTTTATGTTCAAAATTAAGAAACAGATAAATACTTTATATATTACTTCGGTACTCGGTAATCTGTCGATCACCGGTGCATGGGTAGCTATATTGGCTGCCAGAGGCTTTTCGCTGGTACAGATAGGATTTGCCGAAACCATATTTCATATCACAAGCCTGATCTTTGAGATACCGTCAGGTGTAATGGCCGATGTATACGGAAGAAAGAAGATGCTGATCGTGAGTAATCTGTGCGGAGTCATTGCAGATATAGTGATGGCATTTTCCGGAGGATTTGCAATGGTCTGCATGTCGATAGCCGGACATGCGCTTGCTTATAACTTTGCATCCGGCTCAGCCGATGCTCTGGCATATGATTCATTAAAGCTTGTCGGTGAAGAAAAGAGATATGAAAGATATTTTTCCAACCAGTCGATCATTTACAGAGTGGCTACGGGAATATCAACAATGTGTGCCGGCTTAGCACTTTTCCTTGGATATAAAGCAGCATACCTGATAAGTGCGGCTACAAGCTTTATAACACTTTTGATCACATTTACACTTGTTGAGGTAGATGTAACGGATAAAGGAACAGAAAAAGAAAACAGTATTGAATGCTCAAATGTGATCAAAACTGTTTTGCAAAAAGCGATCAGCTATTTTGCGGACAGTATAAAGTTCCTGATCAATAATTCAAAAGCGACCAAGCTTATGTTTGCAAATTCGTTTGTGGGAGCTATAGACATACTTCTTTTGTTTTTCCTTCAGAGCAAGCTTAATACTGCAGGCATTTCGAATACCCTGTTGGGGATCGCTCTGTTTGTCATGCAGATAGGCGGCGTCATAGGTGCAAAGCTGATACTGAAGGCAAAACATGTAAAATATGCAAAGATATTTGTTGTATGCACATTCGGTGTCTTATCGGGAGTGATCTTGGAACATACAGCAAGTGTCATATTCATGGTCATCGGAGGCTTTATAGCCGCCATGGCGGATGACGCACTTCAGATAAGGACGGATGCAAAGCTTCAGGATATGTTCCCTTCACAACAGAGAGCAACACTCATATCGATATCATCATTTACATTCTCGGTGATAATGATAGTGCTCTCCCCTTTGGCCGGCTACTTTTTTACGGTATGGTAAAATTTTCAATTGTCTTGAGAAAATGTGTGATAAATGATATACTTTCTAAGTGATCATCATCACACATATTGCAGGATTAGTCTATCGGTAGGGCGCCAGCTTCCCAAGCTGGATAGGCGGGTTCGACTCCCGTATCCTGCTTAGCAAATTTTGGCA
>CACZSE010000215.1 GCA_902783735.1 uncultured Lachnospiraceae bacterium | reverse complement strand
TTTGTTAAAGATAACGAATTAGACGCACAGACCAAGACTATCCTTAAAGAGGAAGTAAATAAAAAATGTAAGGAGAAGGTTAAAGAAGTAATCTCCAAGCATATGTATAATAAAAGCCAGGATATGGCGGAAATAGCTGATGCGGCTAACAGGATCATTGACAATGTAGTAAACGATGATAATGTTGCCGAGCAGATATACGACATAAAAGAAAGAAGCGCCGATCTTTATGAGCACAGTACAAGTACCTGTACCATTGCTACACTTGTAGCTATAAAAATGGGATTGTCAGAAGATCTGGTTCATGATCTTAGTGTAGGTTGTCTTTTACACGATCTGGGTCTTAGGTACGTAACAGTAGATTACATAGACAAAGACATGAATAGCGCGGAACCCAGAGAAAAGGACGAATACTGTAAACATACAGTATTTGGTTACAGTGCTATAAAACATGAAGAATGGTTATCAAAAACAAGTAAAGAGATAATACTTATGCACCATGAAACACTTGATGGTGAAGGTTACCCTCTTCATAACGGTGATATTGCTATTACAACAAAGATTGCTGCCACCTGTGACTATTTTGATGAGTCCATTTGCGGTATCGGCCACGAAAGAAAAAGAGTCCATGAAGCTGTGGAATATCTTAAGGCATTTAAAGGCATAAAATATGATTCACAGGTTGTTGATACTTTGTTGGATTTTATTGCGGTTTATCCTTCCGGAAGTAAAGTTATTGTTAACACCGGAGAGATGGCAGTAGTTATCAGACAGAATAAAGGTTTTCCTGAGAGACCGGTCTTACAGCTTATAGCCGATAAGTCCGGAAATATCGTTGAAGGAGTACTTGTCAGAGATATGATGGAATATACAAGTCTATTTATAGACAGAGTAATAGATTAAATGAGGTGCTAATATGATCGACATTAAATTTTTGAGAGAAAATCCGGACCTTGTAAAGGAGAATATCAAAAAGAAATTTCAGGACAGCAAGCTTGAGCTTGTCGACGAAGTTATAGAACTTGATAAGCAGTCGAGAGCCGCAAAAGCAGAAGCTGATGAACTGAGAAGTTCCAGAAATAAGATCTCAAAAGAGATAGGTGCTTTAATGGCACAGGGTAAAAAGGAAGAAGCTGAGGCTGTAAAAAAGAAGGTTGCTGAGTTAGCAGCAAGACTTGCTGAGCTTGAGCCCATGGAAGAGGAGCTTCAGGAAAAGATCACCAAAATAATGATGGTGATACCCAATATCATCGATCCTTCGGTACCGATAGGAAAAGATGATACTTTTAATGTTGAGATAGAAAAATTCGGAGATCCCGTAGTTCCCGATTTTGAGATACCTTATCATACAGATATAATGGAAAGCTTTAACGGTATCGATCTGGATGCTGCCAGACGAGTAGCAGGAAACGGGTTCTACTATCTGATGGGTGATATTGCAAGACTTCATTCTGCAGTTATCGCATACGCAAGAGATTTTATGATAAACAGAGGATTTACATATTGTGTTCCTCCTTTCATGATTAGAAGTAATGTTGTAACAGGTGTAATGAGCTTTGCCGAGATGGAAGCCATGATGTATAAGATAGAGGGAGAAGATCTTTATCTTATAGGAACCAGTGAACATTCGATGATCGGTAAATTTATCGATCAGATCATTGAGGAAGATCAGTTACCTCTTACACTTACAAGCTACTCTCCTTGTTTCAGAAAGGAAAAAGGAGCTCATGGTCTTGAAGAAAGAGGTGTTTACAGGATCCATCAGTTTGAAAAACAGGAGATGGTCGTTATATGTAAGCCTGAGGAATCTAAGATCTGGTATGACAAACTGTGGAAGAATACCGTTGATCTTTTCCGTTCTTTAGATATTCCGGTAAGAACACTTGAATGCTGTTCCGGTGATCTGGCAGATCTCAAGGTTAAATCTTGTGATGTGGAAGCATGGAGTCCGAGACAGAAGAAATATTTTGAAGTCGGAAGCTGTTCTAACTTAGGAGATGCTCAGGCAAGAAGACTTAAGATCAGAGTAGCGGGAGAAGACGGTAACAAGTATCTTGCTCATACACTTAACAATACTGTAGTTGCACCGCCGCGTATGCTCATAGCATTTTTAGAGAACAACCTTCAGGCTGACGGTTCAGTCAAGATTCCTGAGGTTCTCAGACCTTACATGGGCGGACAAGAGCTGATAACAAAGAAATAGAGGTGGATCTTTTGCATAAGTATCTTTCAGCAATAGGATTCTCACAGATTAAAAGCAGAAAAGAATATAATAAGCTGATTCAGTTAAGTGTGACCGATTCTACGGAGAGATCATATACTTCCGACGGAGACGATACAATGTTAGCAATACTCAGTAAGGAGTTTGCGCCGGGTTTGGGTCTGACCGTATGCGGAGAATATGATGAGAACAATGTTTTTACGTATGAATATTCTTATCCGTATCTCAGAGGCAGCGGTATAACAACTACCGAAGATATTACTATTGAACGACACGCCGAAAAGGAAAGTTATGCCGGAGTATGTGATGATATAAATATGGGCATAACACTCATATTTTATATTCAGAATATCATACCCTATATAAGGGCAAAAAATACGGATACGCTGCCGGTAAAAGGGACAACTTTAACTTTGTCAGCACTGTCGATTTGTGGTAATATAATGATGCCCATCAAAAAAAGCCAAAAGGTTAAGGACAGGGCAGACAAGAAGAAGATAAGCCGTAACCGTCTGATGCAGGCGGCCAGAAATGGTGATGAAGAAGCCATTGAAAGCCTGACACTTGAAGATATGGACCTTTATTCAACGGTTACAAAGCGGATTCAGAGAGAAGATATCTATACCATTGTCGATACGTATTTTATGCCATACGGTGTGGAGTGTGATCAGTATTCGATACTCGGAGAGATATTGGAATACGAAAAGATAAAGAATAAGATCACAAACGAAGAGATATTCAAAATGAAACTGCTCTGTAATGAACTTGTTTTCGATCTGTGCATCAATGAAAAAGATCTGTACGGAGAGCCTGATATCGGAAGACGTTTCAAAGGTATCATATGGTTACAGGGATATGTCAATTATCCCCAATAGTATGCTATGAACCCGGTATAGGGATCATATAAACTGTCTACGTAGCTCAGCAGGATAGAGCGACCGCCTCCTAAGCGGTAGGTCGGGTGTTCGAATCACCTCGTGGACGTAAAAAGGAGCCAGACAGGCTCCTTTTTATTTTTTCTATACTATACAGATTGTTTCAGATTTGACTGTTTCTTTTTTAAAAGTTCATCTCGCCATTCAAGAAGGAGTTTTCTTTCCTCTTTGGTAATAAATTTATGCGTTATTACGGCGAATACCTGAGAGTCTTCGGTTTTCTTGATCCTTAATTTACTCTTCATAAAACCATGCTTGAAGCAGTATGCTACGGAATAATAATGCTTTCCGTTTGGTGAAAACCATTTTAACCTGCGTGCAAGACGTCTTCTGCATCTGTAACAAATGGGCTGACAGACATATTTTGTACTTAACAAAGCCTTTTTATCGGGAAATGTCTGAGTTATGACCTTACAGTAATCAGAAAAGATGATCTCAACCTCTTTTTCACGCGATGAAGGCGGTGTGTATATATCAAATGAAAACCTTTCCAAAACATCGGGATCTTCAATCTTATCAAACACCTTTGCCGTATAATATGCATCCGAAAATGCTCTGTGAAAAGGAATATCCTTTTTTATATCGAGCATGTCTATGGCATATTCCAGAGAACGTCTGCTTTTTCCGTCCTCGTAGGCTAAGCTGAAGAGTTTCTGGATGTCATAAAACTTGATCGGCCTGTCACTTAAAGGCGGCATATTGTAGTAAGCCATGTTGCGTTGCAGTTCAAGCAGATCAAGCCCACCCCAGGTACAAAACAGTGAATCCTCTCCGCACCATTCCAGAAATGCAGGCATTACCTCTTCAAAAGGCTTTCCCTTCTGAAGCTCCTCCATCTGGATATGTATTATCTTACGGGTTATGTTATGAATTTCATGATAAATCTGGGGTTTGATCAACTCAGAGAATTCACTTATCATTTCTCTGTCTTCGTTCAGTTTGACCGCACCAATCTCAACTATCTCAAGAGGCATTCTCTTTTCGCGCTTGTCTCCGTGAGATACTCCCTGATTCCATTCCAGGTCAAATATAATGTAATTCATGTACTGCTTTCCTTAACCAAACGATCAATGTTCGGTAATGATCGTTTGTTTCTATAGCCGTTTACGTGATTACTATAGATTTTATCAGATTTTAAGTATTATTAACAGAAGCATTTATTTAAAATGTTTCCAATTCAGTTTTTTATGTTCATAATTATAATTTTTATTGGTGTTATTCTTCCTTTTGTAACGTTTACTGCCTCTTATAAGAGATATCAGGATAAATATAAAAGAAGAACCTGCAAAAACTGCCAAAATATATCCGAGTACTTTATATATATTTAAAAAGATAACTTTTTCTTTGGCAGGATCAGAGGGAGGATCATTTTCGAGACCTACGGAAGTTAGCTGTTCAGATGCCGGTACAACGGATGCACTTCCAACGAATGTACCTGAATAATAGTATTCTATACGGGCAAGTTCATTATCCTTAAGATCCTCATAAACAACCTTTGATTCGGTATTATCCGGGTCTGTTCCTACCGGTAATATGATGCGATCGTCCGGATCGATCTTTAATATGGGTTTACTGCTTCCAAATATATCATTTTTTGTATCAAACAGGTTGGATGTTGATATTGAATAACGGTTATCCTTGTCGGCAATGGTAACCGGCAGAAAGTTGCTGAATCCGTAATTAAACAGATCGATTGTATCGGTATACTGAGAAGGAGCCTCGTCCTTCATGACAACGCATACTAATCTTAATGTATCTTTTTGTGCACAGCTCACAAGAGTCTGTCTTGCCGATTCGGTATATCCGGTCTTGGTTCCTATGAGATACTCATAAGCATATTCCTTCTGTGGAAAGAGCTTACTCTTTGCATAAACCACCATATCATCGTTTGGCTGAGTGGCAGAGGCAGGTATCTTATAAGTAGGAGTATTTGATATAGAAGCAAGATAATCATTTGAAAAGAAAGCCTGAGCTATGAGTGCCATATCATGGGCAGATGTATAATGATCGTCATCGTGTATCCCGTTTGGCGTAACAAAATGCGATTCAGTACAGCCAAGTTCTGCAGCTTTTTCGTTCATAAGATCTGCGAAGCTCTTCAGATCACCCGATACATGTTCCGCAATGGCATAGGCAGCTTCATTGGCGGAACCGACCAGCATTCCGTACATTGCCTGTTCCAAAGTGATACTGTCCCCGGCATGTATACCCATGTTTGCATCATATCTCCAGTCAATGGAAGAAACGGCTTCATATGAAAATGTAACGGTCTCATTCATGGAACAATGTTCATAGGCTATAAGAGCTGTGAGGATCTTTGTGATGCTTGCAGGATAAAGCTTTTCATGAATGTTTTTTTCATACAAAATTATGCCTGTATCAACATCCATGAGTATGGCGCTTTCTGCACATACCACAGGACCAACAGGCCAGTTTGGGATATTGTTGCTTTCGATAGGTATGTTCTTGCGACTTTCTATCTGCGCTTCAAGATCTGTTTCATCCGCAAAAGAACGGATGGGAAACATGATCAGTAGAACAACAGTCGATAATATTATTGAAAAAAACTTATAAGTCAGTTTTTGCATGATACACGTCCGATTAAATATTTGTATATATGATAGCATATCTGCGTATGTCTTTTGTACTTTTAATAATTAAAAAAAAGGTGTAAAATATATGAGATTTTTAATTATTAAAGTGGGATATTAGGCGATGAGATTAAAACACGTAAAAGGTGCGGAAGAATATATAGCATCCAGCAATCATGTGGTGCAGGATTATAAAGAACATAAAGGAAACTGGAATCGGTTTTTTGCTAATGATAATCCTGTTCACATAGAGATTGGTATGGGAAAGGGACAGTTTCTCATGGAAATGGCTTCTCTTAATCCCGACATCAATTATATAGGAATAGAAAGATACAGCAGTGTACTTATAAGAGCCGTTCAGAAAAAAGAAGAGCTGGATCTTCCCAATCTTACATTTATATTGATGGATGCAACGGAAATATGCGAAGTGTTTGCTAAGCAGGAGATTGAAAGGATATATCTGAATTTTTCAGATCCCTGGCCGAAGGACAGACATGCAAAGAGAAGACTTCCGTCAAGACAGTTTCTGGAAAGGTTTAAAGAGATTTTAAAAGACGAAGGTCAGATAGAATTTAAGACCGACAATAAGGATCTGTTCGCATTTGCTCTTGAAGAAGTAGAACCGGGAGGATTTAAGCTTATAGCCGTAACTCACGATCTCCATCATGACGAGATTATGAACGCCGGCAATGTCATGACTGAGTATGAGAAAAAGTTTTCCGCTCTCGGAAACCATATCTGTAAATACGTTATCAAAAAGAACATATGATGGATTAAAAGGAAAAATATATGCTTTACATAGCCTTGTTTTTGTTATGGATAATATTTAACGGCAATATCACATTGGAAATAGCATTGTTCGGCCTTGTCATAGCCGGTCTGATTTATATCTTCAGCTGTAAATTCATGGGATTTTCTCCAAAAAGAGATCTTCTCATGATAAAACGCTGCGGATATTTCTTTGAATATGTCGGTGTATTGATTGTTGAGATAATAAAAGCCAATGTTTCCACGATAAAGCTTGTTATGTCCAACAGATACGATATAGATCCGGTTCTGGTAACTTTTGACGTTCATTTTGAGTCGGAGGTGTCAAAGGTATTATTTGCGAATTCAATAACTTTGACGCCGGGAACCATAACTGCGGACATTAACGGCGATACATATACCGTACATGCTTTGGATGAGTCATTTATATTTGGGATAAACAAAGGAAAGATCGTTGATATCCTTCACAGAATGGAGGCTGTACA